>CAZUCM010000093.1:0-9937 GCA_964619235.1 uncultured Terriglobales bacterium | reverse complement strand
ATGCGCGAACCAAATTTACCGGCGAAATCCGGGGGGCCGGGGTTCGCCTCCCGTGTTTGCCTGCCAGCCGTAAGCCGCCTCTTCCAGGCTTTTCATTCCGGCAGGAGGCTGCGTTCATGGCGGTAAGAGACCATCGCCCCCGCCAGATTGGTCCTCCCGATCTGCGTGTCAGCTTCTGCGGCCTGCAACTGCGGAATCCCATCCTGGCAGCCAGCGGCACCTTCGGATACGGCATCGAGTTCGAAGAGATCGTTAACTTGGAACGGCTGGGCGGCTTCGTGGTGAAAGGGCTTTCCCGCGAGCCCATGATCGGGAACCCGCCGCCCCGGCTGTTTGAGACGGCCGCCGGCATGCTCAACGCAATCGGGCTGCAAAACATCGGAGCTCGCGCCTTCGTCGATGAAAAACTGCCCTTGCTCGGCAAGATCAAGAATACGGCGATCATCGCCAACGTCTTCGGCTTCACACTGGAAGACTACGAGACCACCATCCGCATACTGAACGAGGGGCCGGCCATTGCCGCCTACGAACTCAACGTCTCCTGTCCGAATGCCGGGCACGGGGGCATACCCTTCGGCAGCGACCCAATGTTGCTGGAGGAAGTGGTAACCGCCGCAAAGCGGGCAGCGCGGCGGCCAATCATCGTCAAGCTGACGCCGGATGCCACCAGCATTCCGCTCATGGCACGGGTAGCGGAAGAGGCCGGCGCCGACGCCATCTCACTGGTTCATACCTTCACCGCGATGGCCATCGACGCGGAAACCCGCCGTCCGCGGCTGGGGAACATCACGGGCGGACTTTCCGGGCCGGCGATCAAGCCGATTGCCTTGCGCATGGTCTACGAAGCCGCACATGCGGTGAATATTCCGGTCATCGGCATGGGCGGCATCAGCACCGCATCCGACGTGATCGAATTCATCCTGGCCGGCGCGGCCGCGGTTGAAGTCGGCACCGCCAGCTTCTGGGATCCTTGCGCCACTGAAAAAATCGTCGACGCCCTGGAAGGCTGGTGCGTCGAGCATCGCATCGACCGCATCACCGACCTGATTGGCGGATTGCGAACCGATTGAGCTCAGGCCCCTGCGCACATCGCGTGGGAGCGAAACCGTACCGGTTCGCGATCCTTGGCGGAAACCACCATATCCTTCAATCGCTCGAAGACCTTCGGCATTGCCGCTTCCACGCAAGGCGACATGCGGGCGCTGAAGCCGAAGTTCTCTCCGGCCACGGTAATCATCAGCGCTTCCGGGCAACGGCCGTAGATGATCTGGGCGGCGACCAGCAGCTTTTCCGGATTCATATCGTGCGAGAGCAGCCCTTCGGGCGCATCCTTCGGTAACAGCTCACTCATATGTACGGTACCCGGCGCTCCGCTGGATGCGACCTCCAGAAATACCACCATATCGACCTGCGAGATGGTTTCCGCCATCTCCGGCTTCAATTGCTCCACCGCCATCACGGTGACCGCCTGCTCGTGAATAATTGCCTGTGCTTGCTCGGCCGCATGAAAGCCGAAACCGTCGTCACCCCGATGCGGGTTTCCAAAACCGACAACCAGTATGCGTTCCATAATATGAAGTCCCTCCCCTGCATTGGATTAGGGTTCCATCCGCGGCAAGGTATATAAAATACACTCCATTTTAGTTTGGCGGATTCCCGGCTTCGTGCCAGTGCGCACGGTCACTTATGGATGTGAGCGAGGCCACCTGGCTGTGTGCCCGGGAAACCGAAAACTGGCGTTTGACCTTTGCGGGTAGCTGGCTTAACCTGAATTATTCCCAATTACAGTCAGGTGATTATGCAGACACGCTACACCTTGCCGCAAGCCTCTATCCCCAAGCAGTGGTACAACCTGCTGGCGGATTTGCCGGAGCCCCTGCCCGCGCCACTGAATCCGGGCACACGCCAGCCCATCGGGCCGCAAGATATGCTGGCGATTTTCCCTGAGAACCTGGTCGCCCAGGAGATGACATCTGAACGCTGGGTGGATATCCCGGAGGAAGTGCGTCAGGTGTACGCCTTATGGCGTCCTACGCCGCTGTTGCGCGCGGTGCGTCTGGAAAAGGCGCTCAAGACGCCGGCGCATATTTATTACAAGTACGAGGGCAGCAGCCCCGCCGGCAGCCACAAGCCCAACACGGCGGTGGCGCAAGCCTATTACAACAAGCAGGCCGGCACCAAGCATTTAGCCACAGAGACGGGCGCCGGCCAGTGGGGCGCGTCTTTGGCCATGGCCTGCCGCCTGTTTGGTTTGGACTGCACGGTTTACATGGTGAAGGTCAGTTACGACCAGAAGCCATACCGCCGGTTGATGATGCAAACCTACGGTTCCACCGTGTATGCCAGCCCCAGCAGCCAGACCGAATTCGGACGCAAGATGCTGGCCGCGGATCCCAATTGCCCCGGCAGCCTGGGCATCGCCATCAGCGAGGCCATTGAACACACGGTACGCTGTCCCGGTACCAAGTATTCGCTGGGCAGCGTGCTCAACCACGTCTGCCTGCACCAGACGGTGATTGGGCAGGAAGCGATCCAGCAAATGGAAGAAGCGGGCGAAGAGCCGGACGTAGTGATCGGTTGCGCCGGCGGCGGCAGCAACTTCGCCGGACTCGCCTTCCCCTTCCTGCGCGGCAAGGTGAAAGAGAACAAGCGCTATCGTGTCCTGGCCGTAGAACCGGCCTCCTGTCCGTCTCTGACCAAGGGCGAACTGCGGTACGATTCCGGCGATACCGCCCAGATGACGCCTTTGATGTGCATGTACACCCTGGGTCATGACTTCATGCCCCCATCCATCCACGCCGGCGGCTTGCGCTATCACGGCATGTCGCCCGCGGTCAGCCTGGCGTACAAACTTGGACTGATGGAAGCCAAGGCGTATGACCAGACTTCGGTGTTCGAAGCAGCCGTGCTGTTTGCGCGCTCCGAGGGGCTGATTCCCGCGCCTGAGTCTTCGCATGCCGTCCGCGCAGCCGTGGACGAAGCCATCCAGGCCCGCGAAGAGGGCAAGAAGCGCGTGATCCTGTTCAATATGAGCGGGCACGGCCTGCTCGATCTGACCGCCTACGACTCTTATCTGACCGGGGCGATGCAGAACGAGTAGACAGCCCGGCCGGCTGTTGTTGAAGAAGGGAAAGTTCCCACGCTGGCGCCAAAAGGCAAGGCGCCAGTGTGGGAGTCTCCACACTGGCCATGACGACTTTGCAGTTCCGCTCGCGGGACGTATGCTGATAGCAGTGGTCTTCGAAGGCAAAGTGGAGAGGAAGCAATGAAGAGAATTGCCGTACTGACCAGCGGGGGCGACGCTCCCGGAATGAACGCCGCCATCCGCGCGGTGGTTCGTGTTGCCGCAGATAAGGGATGGGACGTGTTCGGCGTCCGCGAGGGCTATGCCGGACTGATTGCCGGCAGCTTCGTCCCTTTGCGCCGCCGCGACGTGGGCGGCATTCTGCAAAAGGGCGGCACCATGCTGGGCAGCGCCCGCTGCCATGAATTCCACACCGAAGAGGGCCAGCGGAAAGGCGTACGCCGGCTCAATGAACAGGACATATCCGGACTCGTCGTCATCGGCGGCAACGGCTCGCAGACCGGCGCATACGGTCTTTCCAAACTCGGCGTGGAGGTGGTTGGAATTGCCTCCACAATTGATAACGATCTGGCGGGATCGGAGATCACCATTGGCGTCGATACGGCGCTGAATATTGCCCTGGAGGCCATCGATCGTCTCAAAGTTACGGCGTCGTCGCACCGGCGCGGTGCTCTGCTGGAAGTGATGGGCCGCAATTGCGGATACCTGGCGCTGATGGCCGGAATCGCCGGCGGCGCGGAGATCGTGTCGATTCCCGAGATCGAAACCACGCCCGACCAGGTGGCGGCGGAGTTGTCGGATGCTTATGAGCGCGGCAAGCCCCACGCGCTGGTGGTGATCGCCGAAGGCGCTAAATTTAACGCCGAGGCCCTGGCCACTTACTTCAGGGAGCATGGCGCGCAGATTGGCTTCGAGTTGCGCGTCACCACTCTGGGCCATGTGCAGCGAGGCGGCACTCCGACGGCCTATGATCGCTTATTGGCCAGCCGTCTGGGCGCCGGCGCCGTAGCCGCCCTGGACGCCGGTAAACATGGCGTTCTGGTGGGCACCGTTCGGGGAGGTGTAACCACGACACCTTATTCCGAGGTGGTCGGCATACAGAAGCCCATCGATCCGGAAATGTTCGCGCTGGCCAACGTGCTGTCAAGATAGTGGCCGGCAGCGAGTGGCTGGCAGTCAGGGGCCGGGGACCGCTGAGGGCGTGCAGCCTTCACCAGCTGCTAACTTCCGTGCAGCTTGTCCCTGAGCTCTTCCGGAATCCGTTCCCGGATCGGCAGCGGCAGGTGATCATGAACCAGGCGGGCATAAGGCAAGGCGGCGCCAACCACCACCAGCGGGGCGGGAGTAGCCACCGCAACCACCAGCCACACCAGGATGGAGAGCAGGAAGCCCCCAAGGGCGACCAGTTCCAGAATGAAGGCGTGGCGCGGCTCGAAGTGGTGCACGGCCGCAAAAGCAACCAGGAAGACCAATGCGGAAAGGGCGGTCAGCACGATTAACGATATGTCTATCGTGCGATGAAGGCGGCGCTTCGCCCGGCAGTGCTCACACGCGGCAAAGTGGGCTTCGTAGTCGCCGCGCATCTCAGGCGCAATTCCCGAGATATCGTAGCGCCAACCCGCCAGAATATCCCCCACGACTTTGTCAACGCACTTGTCTGTCATCGCTTCCAACGTTTACAACCTGATGGATTCCAGCACTTCCGCTTGCGATGCCAGCAATAACCGGTTGTCCAGCAGGTTACCACGGCCAACCAACGCCACTTCTGCCGCGCGCCGGGCAATCTCAGGATGGTTATTCTGCTCCGACAAATGCGCCAGAATCAGGTATGTGGCTGCCCCATCATACTGCCCGCAGAAGAATTCCGCGAGGGCCTCATTGGAAAGATGGCCCACCCGGCTCATCACCCGCTGCTTCACCGGCCAGGGATAGGGCCCCACCCGCAACATCTCCAGATCGTGATTTGATTCAATCATCAACAAGTTGCAATCGCGCAAATGATCAACGATATTCGCGGGAATGCACCCAAGGTCGGTAGCATATGCCGCCTTGATGCCTTCCGCCACAAATGTAAACCCCACCGGATCCAAACAGTCGTGCGGAATCGTAAACGGCAAAACACTCAGATCGCCGATGGTCAGCGTACGCCCCGCCGGAAAAATTTCCAGCCGGGCAAGTTTGGCCTCCACCTTCAGCTTATCGCGCATATAGCGCCGCCAACCCCGATGCGTGCCTTCCGTCAGGTAGACGGGAACGTCCAGAACCCGTGCCAGCCGCTCCAGACCGGCCACGTGGTCAGAATGTTCGTGGGTTACCAGAATGGCGCTGGTCGCCTCCGGATCTAGTCCGGCCAGGCGCATTCGCCGCAGCGTTTCGCGGCAGGAAAAGCCGGCGTCCACGAGCACTTGCGCCCGGGAAGTCGTCACTACCGTGCAATTTCCCCTGCTGCCGCTCCCCAGAACCGTCCACATCACCGCCATACTCTGAGGATAGGGGAAGTCCCGGCGGAATGCGAGTAATTAGGAAGTCAACAGGAGGCCGACGGCAGCATTGCTATTTTCCCGCCGGGGTCTGCGCCCGCTCGCCGGCGACTTTCAAGCGCACCTCAGCGCGTTGCAGGGCATGCATGGCTCGCGCATAATCCACGTCGGGGCGGCCGCTCTTCAGCAACGCGTCGGCACGGTCGCGGGCTTCCGTGGCACGGGCGACGTCGATCTCTTCGGCACGTTCCGCGGTTTCGGCCAGGATGGTGACTTTTTCCGGCAGCACTTCGGCAAAGCCCCAGGCGACCGCGAGCCGCTCGGTATAGCCCTTGCTCTGGTAGGTGATCTCGCCCACCGCCAACTCGGTGATCAGCGGCGCGTGCCCCGCCATGACGCCCAGATACCCGCTCCGGCCGGGAATCTGGATCTCCTCCGCGGAGTCCTTCACCACCAGTCGATCGGGAGTAACGATTTCGAGTTCGAATCGATCCATAAGTCAGTCGCCGGTCTGCGGCCTAAAACCGCTCAGCGTTTTTCGTTCCACGTTTTCAGGACTGCCAAAACTCATGCAGCCTATGAAACCTTACGCCTTCGGCCCCTTGCTGCCAGCTGCTCACTACCAGCCGCTATGCCGCCGTCTTCAGTTTCTCGGCCTTCTCCAGCACTTCTTCGATGGTGCCGACCATATAGAAGGCCTGTTCCGGAATATCGTCGTGCTTGCCTTCGATGATTTCGCGGAAGCCCTTCACGGTATCGGCAATCTTAACGTAGCGGCCCTTCATGCCCGTGAACTGCTCGGCCACGTGGAAGGGCTGCGACAGGAAGCGCTGAATCTTACGGGCGCGCGATACGGTCAGCTTGTCGTCTTCGCTGAGTTCGTCGATACCCAAAATGGCGATAATGTCCTGTAAATCCTTGTAGCGCTGCAGGATCAACTTTACGCCCTGGGCCACATCATAGTGCTCCTGGCCGACTATGTGCGGATCCAGAATACGGGAGGTGGAAGCCAGCGGATCGACAGCCGGATAAATCCCAATCTCGGTCAACGCGCGGCTCAACACCGTGGTAGCGTCCAGGTGGGCGAAGGTTGTAGCCGGAGCCGGATCGGTAAGATCGTCGGCGGGCACATAAATCGCCTGCACCGAGGTGACCGAACCTTTCTTGGTCGAGGTGATTCGCTCCTGCAGTTCGCCCATTTCCGAAGCCAGGTTCGGCTGATAGCCGACGGCGCTGGGCATGCGGCCCAGCAAGGCCGATACTTCGGAACCCGCCTGCGTAAAGCGGAAGATGTTATCGATAAAGAGCAGCGTGTCCGAACCTTCCACATCGCGGAAATACTCGGCGACGGTCAACCCGGTGAGGGCGACGCGCAGGCGCGCTCCGGGAGGTTCGGTCATCTGGCCATAAATCAGCGCGGCCTTGGATTCCTCGGGTTTCCCGGGCACGATCACCTTGGATTCGCTCATCTCCAGCCACAAGTCGTTGCCTTCGCGAGTACGTTCACCGACGCCGGCGAATACCGAATAACCACCGTGCTGTTTGGCGACGTTGTTGATCAATTCCATGATCACCACCGTCTTGCCCACACCGGCGCCGCCGAACAGCCCGATCTTGCCGCCCTTCAGGAAGGGCTGAATCAGGTCGACCACTTTCACGCCGGTCTCAAACATTTCGGCCACCGTCGACTGCTCGCTGAACGAAGGCGCCGGGCGGTGAATGGGAAGCCTGACCGTGCTGGCGATCGGTCCCAGATTGTCCACCGGCTCGCCGATCACGTTGATCACGCGCCCCAGCGTTCCCTTGCCCACGGGAACGGAGATGGGACCGCCCTGGTCGATGGCCTTCATGCCGCGCACCATACCATCGGTGGGCTCCATGGCCACACAACGGACCCGGCCCTCGCCCAGCTGCTGCTGGACTTCGAGAATCACGTTGATGGGCTGTGGCACGTTGAACCCGTCGCTGGTCACGCGCAGCGCCTGATAAATAGGCGGCAGGTTGGATTCGGTGAACTGCACGTCCACTGCCGGTCCGGAAATCTGGATAACACGTCCGATGTTCTCTGGCATATTTGCTCTCACTTCAATCGCTGGTGTTCACGTCGTTGGTCTTTGGCAACAAAGCTTTCAGCGTTCAGCCTTCAGCGATCAGCCAGCGGGAGCCCGCCGCTTTTGGCTGTATGCTGGCCGCTGAATGCTGAATTCGCCCCTGACTGCTATCGACTCGCTGCCAACTGCATCGTGCCGCCCTACTGCGCCGCCGCACCACTCACGATTTCAATAATCTCTTTCGTAATCTTGGCCTGGCGAATCCGATTCATCACCAGAGTCAGCGAATCGATCATCTTGGTGGCATTATTGGTCGCCGAATCCATGGCGGTCATGCGGGCCGCATGTTCGGCCGCCACCGATTCCAGCAAAGCCCGGAAAACATCGCTGGCCACGTACTTGGGCAGCAGCGCCTGAAATAACTCCGCCGGCGGTTGCTCGTAAATATAATCCACCGGGCGAGTGGCAAACTGCGCCGCGGCGCGGTCCATTTCCACGGTGGAAGGCGCCTGCAGGCTCACACCGGCGGTGCGCGCCGCCTCGGCCACGCGTTCCCGCTCGTCGGTGGTCAACTCCTGCGCCTCGCGGATATCGGCGGCGCCGATCTCGGCAATGGGCAGCACCGCGCTGACCACCAGCCGCTGCGCAATCACCGATTTGAATTCGTTGTAAATCAGGTACACGGCATCGATTTCCCCGCGCGTATAGCGGTCGATTACGTTTTCCGCCAGTTCGGTGGCATGTTCGATGGTCAGGCGATTCATGACATTCGTCAGCTCGCCGACGATCTGCACCTGTCCGGCCCGCTGTCCGCTGCCGGCCTGTCCTACGGGAAAGCGGCGGCGCAAAAAGTCACGTCCTTTGCGGCCGACACAAAACAGATCGACGTTCTTGTCCGGCTTGGACTCGAGGAAGTGCTGCGCGGCCTTGTTGATGTTCGTGCTGAACGCACCGGCCAGCCCCTTATCGCCGCTGACCACAATCAGCAGAATGCTGTTCTCCTCGCGCCGGGCCAGCAGGGGATGCCTTGCTTCCCCGGTATCGGGATCGTAAACTTCGGCGCGGGTCACCAGCGATCGCAAGACGTTGGTCAGCATCTGCGCATACGGACGCGAGGAGAGCGCCCGTTCCTGAGCGCGGCGCAGCTTGGCCGCCGAAACCATTTTCATGGCTTTGGTGATCTGCCGCGTGTTGCGCACGCTGCGAATGCGCCGCCGGATGTCTAGAACATTGGCCATGATTCCCGTTTCACGTTTTCCGTTTCACGCTTCTCGCCGAGAATTCGTGAATGCCACTGTTTACGCCGTCACTGCCGCCTTTTTGTCCGCCAGGAAACGTTCCTTGGTATCGGCCACGACCTTTGCCATTTCGCTTCGCAGGCCGTCGTCGAGGATTTTCTTTTCCTCGATATTCTTCAGCAGGCCGGGATTCACCGCTTCCACGGAATCAAAGAGAGCCTTTTCGAAGGCCCGGAGATCTTCCACGGCGATGTCGTCCAAAGCACCGCTGGTGCCGGCGAAAATAATCATGATCTGTTTGGCGAAAGACAGCGGATTGTACTGGCCTTGTTTCAGGATCTCGACCAAGCGCCGGCCGCGGTTCAACTGGGCCTGGGTCGCCTTATCCAGATCGCTGCCGAACTGGGCGAAGGCCGCCAGTTCGCGGAACTGCGCCAACTCCAGCTTCAAGGTGCCGGCCACCTGGCGCATGGCCTTGATCTGCGCGCTGCCGCCGACGCGGCTGACCGACAAGCCGACATTCACCGCCGGGCGGATGCCGCTATTGAATAGATCGGTTTCCAGGTAGATCTGCCCGTCGGTAATCGAAATCACGTTCGTCGGAATGTAAGCGGAGACGTCGCCGGCCTGGGTCTCAATCACGGGTAGCGAAGTCAGGGAGCCACCGCCGTTCTTATCGCTGAGTTTGGCGGCGCGCTCCAGCAGGCGCGAATGCAGATAAAAGACGTCTCCCGGATAGGCTTCGCGGCCCGGCGGGCGGCGCAGCAGCAGCGAAATTTCGCGGTAGGCCACGGCGTGTTTGGAAAGATCGTCGTAAAACGTGACGGCATGGCGGCCCGAATCGCGGAAAAACTCTCCCATGGCGCAGGCCGAATAGGGCGCGATGTACTGCATGGGGGCGGGCTCGGAGGCTGAAGCGCTCACGATGATGGTATATTCCATGGCGCCCGCATCTTCCAGAATCTTTACCACCTGCGCCACGCTGGAACGCTTCTGGCCGATGGCACAGTAAATGCAAATCAGGTCGCGTCCCTTGCTGTTGATGATGGTATCGAGGATGATCGCGGTCTTGCCGGTCTGACG
>CAZUCM010000092.1:0-9942 GCA_964619235.1 uncultured Terriglobales bacterium | reverse complement strand
GGGCGAAGAAGTTGTCATCGCTATGAATGGGGCCGCGGCCTAACAGATCGCTCCACAGGCGTGCGACCTCCGCTTCCAGGCCGGCTTGCGGCGCGGAGGCTTCTGCCCGCGGCGAGCGATTGGCCAGCAAGGTCTTCAATGCGGCCTTGTCCACCTTGCCGGAACTGGATAAGGGGATGTCGTCAACGGCGATCACAGCGGACGGGATCATATAGGCCGGCAAGCGGCTAGCCAGATACTCGCGCCATTCATCGCCGGTTGGGCCGGGCGTTCCCGGCAGGAGGCGGACAAAAGCCCACAGGCTTTCAATGTTTGTAGCGCTGCCGTCCCGGCTGCGCCATGGAAGACTGCTTTGGTCGAGGCTCTCACGGGACAGCCGCCGGGAGGGCGGCGCTATATCCTGCTCGCCATCCAGCAGCGCCACCGCCTGGCCGACATCGGGATGGCTGCCGAGGACGTGTTCGATTTCCCCCAACTCGACGCGAATGCCGTTGAGTTTTACCTGCTCGTCGATACGGCCGAGGATCTCGATCTCGCCGTTGGCGCGCCAGCGGCCCATGTCGCCGGAGCGATAACGCCGTCCACGAGGCGTCTCTACGAAAGCGGCGGCGGTCAGGTCTGGCCGTCTCACATAGCCGCGGGCCAGGCCCACGCCCCCAAGCCATAGCTCGCCAACCACACCGGGTGGAACGGGGTTCCCCTCAGCGTCACATACATGAACGCTGGTGTTGGGCAGGGGACGGCCACCCGAGATGATGCCCTCGGGGCTCAGCCTGCCCAGGGTGCTGGTGATGGCGTTCTCGGTGGGACCATAGGCATTGAAGTATTGAAGCCGGCACGCATAGGTGTCGACATCCACCGGAAATGGAGCCTCTCCTCCCGTGACCAGGATGCGCAGCGACGGCAGCGATGCGCCCTCGAAAAGCCGCAGATAAGTTGGCGTAATGTCGGCCACCGTCACTTCGAACTCGGCGAGAAAGGCCCGGAAACGGTTGGGGGAACTGAGGACCTCATAGGGGAGCGGGCACAGCGCCGCGCCGAAGGCCAGCGGTAAACCTATATCCGACAGGGAAACGTCAAACGACGGAGAGGCGAACATCAGGCTGCGATCGTTGCGGGTGAGACCATAGGCTTCGCCCGAGCCCAGTACCGAGTTGACGTAGGCGTCATGGCCGATCAGCGTGCCTTTGGGCCGCCCGGTGGAACCGGAGGTATAGATCATGTAGGCGGCATCGTCCGCGCCAGCGCAGGGCGCCGGACGATGAGCATGCGTACGGCGGAATTCGCCGTCCATCTCTTCCGGCCGAATTGCCGGAGGCAGCTCCCGAGTCAGGGCAGGCGGAACCTCCTGCCCATCCAGCGCGATCAATAAGGTGGCCCCGGCATCGCCGGCCATGCAGGCTAGCCGGTCCTGCGGCAAATCGGCGGAGAGCGGCAGATAGGTGGCACCGGCTTTCCATATGCCGAGAACCGCCGCCGGTAAATTGGCGGAGCGGCCGGTGAGAACTCCCACAATGCAACCGGCGGCGGCGCCATGCAGCAGCAGACGGTGGGCGATGGCGTTGGCCTCGCGCTCCAGCGCGCCATAACTGAGGACACCGGTTTGTGTGATCACGGCGGGACGATCGCACTGGTTGGGTGAGTCGAGGAGGCGTTCGAACAACTGATGAAAGCGCAGCGCCGGGCGCGCAACCTTGGCGCCCTGCTCCCATTCCTCCAGCAATGCTGACTCATGCGGCAGCAGCGCGGGCAAGGCGATCCGCGCAGGCTCGTCCGCATTCTCCAGCGCCAGCCATTCCGCCCAACCGCACAGTGACCGGAACCAGGAGCCGGCCGTTTCCCGGGTATAGATGGCGGCATTGACGTGCCACTGCAAGAGAAGATCGCCACCGGGCAAGGCCTCATGGCTCAGAACCATGTCCTGTCCCGGCGAAGCGCCCGTAAGTTCATAGGCGGGAGCGGAAATCGGCGCCAGGCGAAGCGCAGCCGCGGACGGATGGGATTCGGGATTCTCCGTGACCGCCAGATCGAATAGCGGATAGCGAGCGGGATGGCGATGCTGGGGGCGTTCATTCCAGAAATCGCGATACATGCGAGCGAACGGGTAGCGCGCGTGCTGCAACCCCCCGGCCAGAGCTTGCTGTATCGCGCGCAGCGCACTGGCGAACGAAACATCGCGCGGCAGGTGACAGGCGATGGGGAGCATGTTGACGTAATAGCCGATCACGCGCGCTTCGGCGGCGCTCTCGCGGATAGAGGCGGTGGCGCCAAGGACGAACTCCTCGCGCCCCATGCGCCGGCGCGCTTCCAACGCCAACAGGGTGAGCATCACCGCATGCAGGCTGGCCTCATGCTGCCGGGCGAGAGCGCGCAGCCCCCGGGCGACGGCGGCATCGAGACGCGCTTCGAAGCGGTGGTTTCCCGGCTTGGTGGTGATGGAGCGTGGGAAATCCAGCGCTCCCTCGGCAAAAGCCTCGTCGGGCAACCGGAGCAGAAGGCCGCGCCAGTAGCGGGCGTCGGCGGCACAGGCTGGTCCGGCGAGGTAGGCTTCCTCGCGGGCAGCCGCTTCTCCGAAATTGCAGACCCGCGGAGGCAGTTGCTCGTCGCGCAACAGCGCCTCGAGTTCCTCCACTAAGATCCCGAGGGATTGGCCGTCACCCACGGAGTGGTGCAAAGCCAGCCAGAACAGGTGTTCGCCGGATTCCGTTATCTCGACCAGTCCCGCCCGCCACAAAGGTGGCACCGCCATATCGAAGGGCTCGCCCTGGCGTTGCCGGATGAAGGCCCAGGCTGCGGAGCGATCAGGTTGACTCGCGGTTTCCAGCGCCGGCGTTGGAAGGGGCACTGCCGCACGGCGCAGGCGGCCTTCCGCATCTTCGTAGAACCAGGTTCGCAAGGCTTCGTGCCGCGCCACCAGAGCCACCCAGGCTTTGTTCCAGCGCTCCAGGGATGGCATACCGCCCTCGACGAGACGCAGCAGGGGGATGGTGAACGTACGGGTGTCGAGCCCGGCCGCTTCGGCCACGCGGAATTCTCCCTGCCCCTCGGTCGCTCGATCGCTGCTGATTGGAGCCGGAGCCGTAACGCTGCTCAATAGCTCGATTCGCCGGGCAAAGTCGGCCAGAACCGGCGCGGCGAAAAGATCGCGCACCGGAACCGGCCGCTCCAATTCGCACGCCAGCCGATGGGCCATAGTAACGGCCAGCAGACTGTTGCCGCCCAGGGCGAAGAAGTTGTCCTCGCGCGAGATGCGCGCCGGCACAGCGGTCAGGACCCACGGCAAGCCGGGGCAGGTGCCGGCGGAAGCAACTTCCACGGAATCAGGGGCCAACAGCTCGGCCCACACGGCGGCGATCCGCATTTCCATTTCGCCGCGCGGCGGGGTTTTCGCGGTGACGTTGCCCGGCGTTCTCGGAGCAGCCAGCAGTGCATGCCGGTCGAGCTTTCCGGTGGCAGTGAGAGGGAGGTTGGCGACGGAGGTGACCGAAGCGGGAACCATGTGTGCCGGCAATCGTTCGCCAAGATAGCCGCGCCACTCGTCTTCCGCCGGCATGGCAGCATCGGGGCGCAGGCGGACGAATGCCCGCAAGACCTTGGTTTCCTGCGCGGCCGTCTCCACCAAGGTGACCGCCTCCTCCACGGCAGGGTGCGAACGGAGCGCCTGTTCGATTTCGCCCAGTTCCACGCGCTGTCCATGCAGTTTGATCTGGTCATCGATGCGCCCTGCCAGCTCCAAACGGCCATCATCGGTCCAACGGCCAAGATCGCCCGAACGATAAAACCGGCCATCCGGCGTCTCGACGAAGCGCTGGGCCGTCAACTCCGGGTTATTCAGATAGCCGCGCGCGACTCCAATTCCGCCCAGCCAGACTTCGCCCACCACTCCCGGCGGCGCCGGATCGCCGTTGTCGCGGCGAATGGAAATGCGGGTATTGGCCAAGGGACGTCCCACGGCCAGCGGGCGATCCGCTTGCGGGTGGGTCGTGAGCTGTTCCGCGCACAGGAAAATACAGGTCTCGGTGGGGCCATATGCATTCCAGAGAGCAAGATAACCGGCATAACGCCGGGCATCCTCATGGGTCGGCGTCTCGCCGCCGATGATCAGAACTCGCAGTCCGTCGAAAGGAGTCTGCCGGCTGACGCGAAGGTACGAGGGCGTGTGGAAGGCCACGGTCACGCCGTGCGTTTTGTACCAGCGCTTCAAAGCCCAGGGATCGTCGCGAAGGGCCCGCGATACCGGCACGATGGCCCCGCCATGCAAAAGGCCCATTCCAAGTTCCCAGAGAGAGGCATCGAAGCCGGGAGTCGCGACCAGGGGAACCCGATCCTCGGCTGTGAGGCCAAAGGTTTCTCCACTCATATAGGCGACGTTAATCAGACTGTCGTGCTGGATCAGGACGCCCTTGGGCATCCCCGTCGTTCCCGAGGTGTAAATGATGTAGGCGAGATCCTGGGGCGTACCGGCGATGCCCGGCCGCAGGCTTTGGGCGCTCGTTCCCCAGTCTTCGGGACGGAGAATGGTCCGCACCGCTTCTGCCAGGGATGGCGGCACCACATGCCCATCGAGCACAATCAGCGTCCTGGCGCCCGCATCCCGCGCCATAAAGGCCAGACGTTCCGGCGGCTGATCGAGAGCCAGGGGGAGATAGGCCGCGCCGGCTTTCCAGATGCCCAGTATGGTTGCGGGAAGCTGCGCCGAGCACTCCGTCAGCACGGCTACCGGCTGCTCACGGGCGACGCCATGGTCGAGCAGCAGCCGGGCAATGCGGTTGGCCTGTTGATCCAGTTCCGCGTAGCTGGCGACGCCGGCTTCGGTGACGATGGCGGGCCGGTGAGGTTGACGATCGGCCACATTCTCAAAAAGTTCGTGGAAGCGCTGCGCCGGCCGTATGCGTACCGGCCCGTTCTCCCACTGCGCCAGAGACCGCGCTGCTTCCGGCACCGTACTCTCCGCCAGATTACTCGGTTGGGTCTGACTCAGCGATTTCGTTGCCATGAAGTGCCCTCAGTTGCCCCTGGCAGCGGGCTGCCAGCCCAATGTCACTTACCGTAGAGGTTTGGGATATTTTGCGGCCACCTGTCTACTGTCGTCGTAAGCGAAGCGAAGAACCTGCTGTCTCGTGGATGTGCAAGAGAAAGCAGGTTCTTCGCCCGCCGGGGCGGGCTCAGAATGACAATTTTTTTTGCTCGTTTTGATAAGGTCAACACCATGAAACCTCTAAAGTAAGTGATATTAGGCTGCCAGCCCGCACGGGAAGGGAATGCGGGCTGGCAGCCCGCGCTCCCAGGCTTCGCTAGGCCGCGCTTTCATTCAACCTGCGCCGTTCTCCCGCGGTGACCGCCGCGTCGGGATTTTGAACGACTTCCGCCAGCAGGGTTTTAAAATGTGCCGCCATGCCTTCGATGGTGGCGCTGTCGAATAAAGCGGCGTTGAATTCCAAGGCTCCGCACAACTCCCCTCCGGTCTCTTGCAAGGAGAGTGTGAGGTCGAAGGTAGCTCCGGCCGAGGGCCGCGCCAGGTCTATGGGAGTGGTCACCAATCCAGGCAAAGCGAGCTCTTCCCTGGGTACGTTCTGCAACACAAACAGGGTTTGGAAAACGGGGCTGTGGAGAGCGTTACGGTCGGGCCGCAGGGCCTCCACAATCCGGTCGAAGGGGACGTCCGGGTGCGCATATCCATTTACGGCGGCGCGGTGAGCGCAGGCCTGGATCTCGCGGAAGGCCGCCCCCTTCCGCCATTGCAGCCGCAGGGCGAGCGTGTTCACAAAAAAGCCGATGAGCGCCTCGGTCTCCACCGGGTACCGGTTGGTCAAGGCGGTCCCGATGACGACGTCATCCGGGTTGCCGTAACGCGACAACAGAACCGCATATGCCGCCAGCAGGGTAACGAAGAGAGTAGTCTCCGATTCCCGGCTGAGGCGCCGCAACCGCGAGGTGAGCTCGCGATCAAGGTGCAGCCGGACTATGTCCGCGTGAAAATCTCCGCCGGCCTGGCGGGGGCGGTCGAGCGGCAACTGTACGAGTGGCGGCGCATCCCGCAGGTGATCGCGCCAGTAGTCGAGTTGCGTGGCCAGCCGATCTCCCGCCAGCCAGCGCCTTTGCCAAAGGGCGTAGTCGGCATATTGCACCGGCAGTTCGGGGAGTGGACCTTCCTTGCCCGTGAGATACCCACTGTACAGTGTCGAGAGTTCGCGCAGCAGAAGCTGAACCGACCAGTCGTCGCCGATAATGTGGTGCATCGCCAGGTGCAGTATCTGCCGGTTCCCGGCAAGGCGGAGCACCCGTACACTCCACAATGGACCGTTGGCAAGATCGAAGCGCTGGCTGTGAGCCACGCGGAGGCTGGCCGCGGTCACCGCTTCCCTCCGATTCTCCGGCACATGCCGCAGGTCCAAGAATGAGAGCACACCGACACTTTCGGGCGCCGGTGTGATCCTCTGCACGGGAGTGCCGCCCACAATCCGAAAGGAAGCGCGCAGGTTGTCGTGCCGGGCGCCGATCGCCGCGAGCGCCTTTTCCAGCGCCGCCGTGTCCAGAGAGCCTTCCAGGAGAAAGGCCCGCACCATGTTGAAGGTCTCACCCGGCCCCTCTATGCTGCCGAGAGCCCACAGCCGCTGCTGGGCGAAAGACAGCGGCGCATCCGCGCCCCGAGGCGCCGGCCGAATCGCCTCCTCGGCTTCGATGCGGCGCGCGCTTTCCACCGCCTCCGCCAGGCGCGCGATGGTGGAAGACTCGAACAGGCAGTTGGGCGGCAGCAGCACGCGAAAGGCGGCGGCAATACGAGCCACCACTTGCATGGCCAGCAGGGAATGGCCGCCCAAGTCGAAGAAGTTTTCCTGGATTCCGATCTGGTCCCAGCCGAGAAGCTCCGACCAGATTTCCTTCAGCCGGCGTTCGACGGCGGTGCGAGGGGCCACATAGGCCGTGTCCGGCCGCTGCCCAACCAGGCGCGGGTCGGGCAGCGCGCGGCGGTTGAGTTTGCCATTCGCGGTCAATGGCAGAGCATCCATGAGGACGAAGGTGGAGGGCGTCATGTAGTCGGGCAGGGCCGCGGCAACGAGGGCGCGCAGTTGGTTGATGGAGGGCGGAGCCTCCGCCCGCATGGGGACCAGCCAGGCGGCCAGGCTCTGTTCGCCCGTCGAATCAGTCCAGGCGGTCACGAGAGCGTCGCGGACCAATCCGGTAGCCGTAAAGAATGCCTCTACTTCGGCGGTCTCCACGCGATACCCGCGGATCTTGACCTGGAAATCGCTTCGTCCCTGATGCACCAGACAGCCATCCGGCAGCAACCGGCCCTGGTCGCCGGTGCGGAACATGCGCCGGTCGCCGCCCTCCGGGTGAGGCACAAAGGCGGCCTCCGTCAGCTCGGGACGGCCCCAATAGCCGCGGGAAAGATAACGGCTGCGCACGATGATTTCGCCGACAGCGCCCGCGGCCACGGGGTGGCCTTCGGTATCCCACAACAGCAACTCGACATCATCCACCGGATACCCGGCGGGCACGGTGCTTCCCTCGATGCGCGTGCCGGCGTGAACTCCGAACTGGCAGATGGGACTGAGTTCCGAGGCGCCGTAGCTCACGATCATGCGGCAGTCGAAAAAGTGGCGCTGATAGAGACGAACCTCACCGGCATAGACGGTTTCGCTGCCCAAAAAGATAAGACGCACCGATGGAAAATGATCTTCGGGAGTCAGCTGGCGGCAGAAGTGGCGGAACATGGTGGCCACGGCGAAGAATACCGTGATCCGTTTCTGCCGCAGCCAATCGGCCAGGCCGGTGAGTCCTTCGCGCTTCACGTCGAAGTTAAGGAGGGTTGCTCCGTTCAGCAGGGAGCAATAGATATCCCGCACCGCGCCGGCAAAGCTCGGCGAGTAGAGCAACACCAGGCGGTCGGTGGAGGAGATTCGTCCGCCGTTCGCGTAAACCATCGTCAGATGCAGTATGTAACGATGGTCCTGCATCACTCCCTTGGGTTTTCCGGTGGAGCCCGAGGTGAACAGGATATACGCCAAAGAATCGGCGGTAATCGCCAGGCCGGGATTTTCTTCGGAGAGACCCGGCGCAAGGGCATCCAGATTCAGCAACGGAACTCCCGGGGGATCTTCGCAAAGCGCCTGGGCCTGCTTGATGTGTCCGTTATCCATAATCAGCAGGGCCGGCCGGCATTCGGCGAGTATCGCCGCCGTCCTGGCTATGGGCTGCGAAGTATCCAGGGCAAGGTAGAACTTGCCCGCCTTCAGCACCCCCAGCATGGCGGCTACAACCGGGACGCCAGTTGCAACCAACAGCACCACCGGTTCCGGTTCCGGGCCGCGCATGGCCAGGATCGCGTGCGCAATGCGATTGGCCAACCGGTTCAGTTCGCGATAGGTGACGGTGGAGATGGAGTCGACAACGGCAATCTGGTCCGGAGACAAGAGCACCTGCCGCTCGAATCGCTCCGGGACGGACCGCTCCACGTCTTCCCTGGGGAAAGGCACGAAACGGCTGGTGGCCGCGGTCGGCTCCACAGAGATAGATGACTTCGAAGAATTCAGCACATCAGGCATGGCAGAGGGCTTCCTCCAAGGGATCGACGATTTTCACAGCGGAAAGAAAGGCGGTAACCGCGGGGCTGCCGCGGTACCGGAGGAGGTCGATGGTAAGCGGAAGTTCCGTACAGCCGGCCAGTACGCAATCATAGTTTCGCCCGGATCGCAGAATGGCCTGGAAGAATTTGTTGCCGAGTTCCACCGCCCGGCGCTCGTCCAGCGACTTGATGCCTTCATAGATGGCGTTCATCAAGAGACGGCTCAATGCGGGCGAGGGCTCGTCAAAGGCAATGCCGGCATCACGGCAAGGCGCCGAAAACACCTGGCCGGCCCGGGCGCCCTCGACGGCCAACAGCAGCGCCCTTCGGCAGCGCTGCAAGCGAAGCGCCTGCACGGAGCACTCGACCAGGGAAATCATCCGCGCCTCAAACGGACGGAAGGCACTCTGCCGGAGGTCCTCCGCCATCAGCCGCCAGAAGTAATGGGCGGAATTGCAGGCGATAATGCAGCAAGCCGGCGGGCCGGCCGGAGGGAGCAGATCCAACGCCAGCCGCACCGCGCCGGCCAGCCGCCAAGCCATTTCGCGGCACAAACGACTGTCCGGGCGGCCCTCGCCCAAAATCACCTTGGTGCGGTCCGGCAAGGAGCACGCCTGATAGAGCACGACGGCACGGGAATCCTGGAAGCGTGCGCAAGCCCGGCGAAAAGCCAAAGCCCCAGCCAGCGGCCCCATGCCTCCGATGAGCGCCAGCGGCGGGTGCTGGGGACGAGGAGGAAAGAGGCAAAACATCTCTTCCGGCTGGTCCTGGTCGGTAACGGTCATGCCGTTCGATCGTCTCCACGACGCGCGTTCGCATATCGCCGCCTGGTAGTCCGTCATTGCCCGCATTGCGTCCTGGTAATGCTGGAATCGGCGGACCGGCGCTTCCCGTACGCGAGGCGCTACGGCGGATTGTGAGCGAGGCATCATGCCACTGCCCTGCCGGCGGACTCGGTTCGCATCATCTCCGTCAATTTCCCCATCACCTGCGAGAGTTTTTGCAGATAGGTGCGGAATACGGTACCGGCGCGTTCCGCGTCGAAGTGGGTTTTGCTGGCCGCCAGGTAGCGATCGAGCGCCTCCACCACGACCAGAAAGTGCGCGGCTTCGACCTCGTCCTCCACATGAGCGGCAATGTAAGTGACGGCCTTGTGGCGTTCCGGCGCGGTGAGATGAGTGTGTTGCCGGAAATAGGACTCGGCCTGGGGCAGGGCGAAGGTGTACTCGCCGTGGTTGTAAATTTCCGAGAACATATTCGTCAGCAGGCCATCGGGGATGGCCTCCACCACCATGTTGCGGTAAATCCATTGGCTGAACCGCTGGGCCTCCGGAAGACGGTACTTCCGCAACTGCCAGAGGTCGCCGCCGGTG
>CAZUCM010000091.1:0-9956 GCA_964619235.1 uncultured Terriglobales bacterium | reverse complement strand
GCGTGAGCGGCCTGTATACCAGTTCGCTGTTTCGTTACGACGCGCAATTCTTCCATCGCCTGGGCGGAGCATTGGAGCTGGGACGTTCCTTTGTGCGGCCGGAATATCAGCGCATGTATGCGCCGCTGCTGATGTTGTGGAAGGGAATCGCGCGTTACGTCGCGCTGCATCCGCAAAGTCCGGTACTGTTTGGGGCGGTGAGCATCAGCAACGCCTACAATCGGGCTTCGCGGGAGCTGCTGGTCAAATTCTTTGAGAGGCACAAGGAAAAGCAGCCCCTGGCGGGATTGGTGGTGCCGCGTACCCCGTTTCGCACCGGCCGTTTTCGCGGCAGGGAACTGGATGAAGTTCTGCCGCCGTTGCGGGATGTCGAAGATTTGAGTGCGCCTCTCGCCGATATCGAGCGCGACGGCAAGACTGTACCCATACTGCTAAAGCAGTATCTGAAGATGGGCGGCGTGGTGTTGGCGTTTAATGTGGATAAAGGTTTTGCCGACGTGCTGGATGGGCTGGTGTTTGTGGATCTGCGGCGCACCAAGGCCGCCGCCCTGGCGCGTTATATGGGAACAGCGGAAGCCGCCGAGTTTCTCGGGCGCTTTGGCGTTTCAGAGGCCGCCGGCGAAACCGTACCGGCATAGCCGTCTGCGGATAAGTACTTCCCCCTATTTGTCAAGTGCACTTAAGATTGTGACCTGTCGTTGCATCTTCTTGACGAAAACCCCCTGACAGCGCAGTGTTGATTCAGAAGTGTGCTTACATGGAACACTCTCGCATATTGAGGAGAATAGCGGGTTAATCTGGATTGTTCAGGAAGAAGACGACGATAGTGTTGGAAGGGTGGAAGCGCCGGGCTGTGGCCCGGTGACTGGAGAGATAGCCTGTGGCGGGCTTTCGCCACGGGTTTCCTCTGCCGTGGCCGGAGTCCGTGCCCTATGTTCCATGCGGATATGACAGTGTGCAAGCGATTCCGAATCAGCTGGGCGGCATGGTTGTTGCTTGTGGCCATGAATGTCTGGGCATTGGCGCCGGGGAGTCCGATTGCCGCTTATGGACATCGCGTGTGGACGCGGGAATCCGGCTTGCCGCAAGACACCATCAACTGCATGGCGCAACGCCAGGGCAGCTATCTGTGGCTGGGCACCAATGACGGGCTGGTGCGATTCGACGGCGTGCAGTTTACCAGCGTTGATTTGCCGGTGACGCACGGGCTCAAGATCAGCGGCATTTATGCCCTGCAAGAGGACCGGGAAGGCGGCCTTTGGCTTGGAACCAACAACAGCCAGGTGATCCGTTACAAGGATGGGCGCGTCACTTCGGTTCTTTGGCCGGGAATCGTCCCCCATTTGCAACCAACATTTGTGCGGGCCATTTTTGAGGACCGTGACGGTGCCGTGTGGATCGGTACTGAGGATGGACTTTTCCGGTATCGCGACGGCAGAACTACCGAAATTACCGCCCGGGAAGGACTGGCTTCGAACCGGATCGAGGGCATTGCCGGAGATGCGCAGGGACATGTCTGGGTAGGAACAGCGGGGGCGGGCATTCTTCTATGGCAAAAAGGCAGGCTGGTTCCGGTCGAAGGCGGTACCGACAGCCGCTTCGTCACTGCAGTCTTGGCCGATCACGAACTCGTTTGGGTGGGCACCCTGGAAGGGTTAAAGGTCCTTCGCCACGGGCGGCTCGAAGCCTATTCGACGCCGGACAGCCTGGGCAATGCGGCGATCAGTTCGCTGTATAAGGACCAGGAAGGTTCCCTGTGGGTGGGGATGATGCAAGCCGGCATTCGACGGATCGGCCCGGACGGCGCCGTGTCCGGTTATACCAGCGCAAACGGGCTGTCGTCGGACGGAGTGCTTTCGATTTTGGAGGATGTGGAAGGCAACATATGGATCGGGACCATGGGCCGGGGACTGAACCAGTTACGAGATGTTGCGGTACGGAAGATTACCGCAGCCGATGGACTCTCGCCGGGGTTCTTTCGCGCGGTGATGCAAGGAAAGAATGGCGACTTCTGGCTGGCCAGTCATAACAGCGGGCTCAACCGGATCCATGACGGCAAGGTGACCATCTACGACAAGCGGCAGGGCCTTTCCAGCAATTCTCTCCGCTCTGTATTTGTAGATACCGACGGGTCGGTATGGATTGGAACCTATGGCGCCGGATTGGACCATTTGCTTGCCAATGGGAAGGTCGAGGTCTATACCGCCAGGCAGGGACTTGCGGATAATGCGGTCAAGGCGATTTTGAAAACCAGGGACGGCAGCCTGTGGCTCGGGACCGACGGCGGTGTCAGCCGTTATTTCAAGGGAAAGTTCACCAATTATACCGACCGGGATGGACTGGCCTCGAATTCCGTTTGGCAGATTCTGGAAGCACACGATGGAACCCTGTGGTTTGCCACCAACGAGGGTGTGGCCAGTTTTAAAGACGAAAAATTTGGCAATCGCCTGACGGTCAAGGACGGACTGTCCAGCAACCTGATCCGTTACCTGTACGAAGATGAGGACGGAGTGCTGTGGATTGCCACCCGCGACGGAGGCCTGAACCGCTGGGATCGAGGGAAGGTCACTGTCTACAATCAAAGCGTCGGACTGGCCCATGATGCCGGGTATTCCATTGCGGAAGACGACAACCATAACCTCTGGATAAGTTCGAACCAGGGCATTTTCCGCGTCGACAAGAACCAACTCCGGGATTTTGCGAACGGCCGGATTCATGCCATTGTCTCCGTCCTCTACGACACGACGGATGGAATGCCGAATGATGAATGTGCCAGCCTGGCGCAACCTACGGTGTGGAAAGCGCAGGATGGCAAGCTGTGGTATCCGACCGTGGCCGGCATTGCCGTGATGGATCCGCGCCAGCTGATACGGGAAATGGGACCTCAGCAGGCGATGATCGAACAATTCATGGCGGATAAACGGCCCGTCGCCACCTCGGCGCCGGAGCTCGAAATTCGGCCCGGCCGCGGCGAACTTGAATTTCACTATACGGCCATCGCCTTTGCTCATCCCGAAAAGGTCAGATTTCAATACCAGCTTGAAGGTTTCGATAAGGAATGGGTGGATGCCGGGGACCGCCGCGCCGCTTTTTATACCAACATCCGGCCGGGCACGTATTGGTTTCGCGTCAGAGTGCAAGGCGCTCATGGCGAGTGGGGAGCGAGTACGCCCGCCCTCCGGCTCCGCCTTTTGCCCCATTATTACCAATCCTGGTGGTTTTGGACGGGCAATGTTCTGTTTTTGGGATTAGCCGCGGCCGGACTCTATCGCTTGCGTTTGCGGAAGCTGCAGGCGCAGGAGCGGGCCCTGGTGGCGTTGGTGGATGCACGCACGGCCGAATTGCAATACGAAATTGCGGAACACAAGCGCGTGGAGCGGGAACTCTATGCCGCCAAACAGCTGGCGGAGCAGGCCAACCGGGCCAAGGGCGAGTTTCTGGCAAATATGAGCCATGAAATACGCACTCCCATGAACGGCATTGTAGGCATGACGGAGTTGACGCTGGACACGGATTTGAATTCCGATCAGCGCGAATATCTCGGAATGGTGAAGTCCTCGGCGGATGCTCTGCTGGTGATTCTGAATGACATCCTCGATTATTCCAAAATTGAAGCGGGCAAGATCGATTTCGATCCGGTGGAGTTCAACCTCCGGGAACTGTTGGCCGAGGCCATGAAGAACATGGCATTCGCCGCGGCCCGTAAGGGGTTGTCCCTGGTGCTTGACCTGGATTCCGGCCTGCCGGCGGATGTCGTGGGCGATTCCATGCGCTTGCGGCAGGTCGTGCTGAATCTACTGGGCAATGCGATCAAGTTTACTCAGCGTGGCAGAGTCGTTCTGCGCGCGGAACTGGAAGCGGATGGAGACGCCGGGCCCTTGCTGCATTTTTCGGTGCAGGATACCGGGATCGGCATTCCCATGGCAAAACAGGGAAAGATTTTCCAGGCCTTTGAGCAGGCAGACTCCTCAACCACCCGGCAGTATGGCGGCACCGGGTTGGGACTGGCGATCTCCTCGCGCCTGGTGCATCTGATGGGCGGCAGGATTTGGGTGGAAAGCGAGCCACAAAGAGGATCGATTTTCCACTTCACGGTGAAGATGATGCTTGTGCCGGAGGCGGTTGCGGCCGCGCCGGAAGCCGAAGGTCCACGCGGCTTGCTGGATCGGATGGTGGAAGACGAAGCCGGCAAGTCTCCGTCATTGCGCGTGCTGGTGGTCGAGGATAACGCCGTGAATCAGAAGCTGGTGGCGGTGCTTCTGGAAAAGCTGGGGCATCGCGTGGAGTTGGCGGAAACCGGCAGCGAAGCGCTGGAAAAGTGGAAAGCCGGCGGGAGCGACATGATTCTGATGGACGTCCAGATGCCGGAAATGGACGGCTTTGAAGCCACTCGCCGCATTCGCACGCAAGAGAAGGCGACCGGCTCACATATTCCGATCATTGCCATGACAGCGCACGCCATGAGCGGCGATCGCCAGAGCTGTCTGGAGGCGGGAATGGATGACTATATTTCCAAGCCCATATGTCACGGCAGCCTTACCACCGCCATCGCCCGCTGCCGGACTGCCTTCATCGCCGGCGCAAGGGTGAAGTAAGGGGTGGAAGTTGCTTCCATGAGCCGATCATGCGTCCTGGCCGGCCTGCCGGCGGACATTCTGATCATTCGAATTGCGAGATTGCGAATCCACATATAGAATTCCCGCATTGCAATTGTTAGAAGCGCTTAATCGATGCCTGCGCGCACTAAAGGCGAGGAGAGAGGCAGCCGATTACCGGTATAGTGATGCGACTCCATGGGTCCTATTTTCGGGGCGTGGGCATTCTTTTGTGCTTGCTGTTTGCCGGGCACACGCAGGCGTTGGAGCCTGGCAGGCCGTTTGCCGCTTACGGCCATCGCATATGGCAGCCCGATTCCGGATTACCCCAAAATGTCATTCGCAGCATGATTCAAACCAGCGACGGATATTTGTGGCTGGGCACCGAGGGTGGCCTCGCACGCTTTGACGGCGTGCAGTTCACCGAATTTGATTCGTTGAATTCTTCCGCATTCCAGGTGAGGGCGATCCGAGCCTTGATGCAAGACCGCCAGGGTGTGGTGTGGATCGGCAGCAACGATGGCCGGGTCTTCTATTACAAGGACGGTAAATTCAGCTCGCTTTTCGCTTCGGGAATGATTTCACAAGCCGCGGTGGTCCATCAGATCTTTCAGGACCACGAAGGCACCATTTGGGTGGCAACCGAAGAAGGATTGTTCCGTTACCGGAATGGGCAGTTGCAGGAATTTGGAGCGGAGACCGGATTGACCTCCCGGCGGGTGCAAGCCATTGCCGAAGACGCCAACCACCGCCTCTGGATCGGCACCGCCGGTGGAGGTCTCCTCTTTCTGGAAAAAGGCCGGTTTACCGCTATCCACGTAAAGGGCCTCAGCGATTACATCACAGTGCTTTTGTCGGATGGTGGCAATTTGTGGGTAGGTACTCAAGAGGGGCTGCGGCTTCTCCATGATGGCGTGGCCGGCAGCTATGGCCGGGATGCTCATCTCATGACCGAGCAGATTGCCGTGATTTATAAGGATCGCGAAGGCTGTTTGTGGGTGGCCAGCAGAGGCTCTGGCGCGCACCGGATCGCCCCCAATGGCGAGATTTCGGCCTACACCCGGGCGGATGGGCTTTCCTCCGACGAGATCACCTCAATTTTTGAAGACAATGAAGGCAATCTTTGGATTGGAACCTTCGGAAACGGACTCAATCAGCTGAGAGACGCCGCCTTCGGCAATCTCTCCTCGGTGAACGGCTTGTCTCCGGGATTCTTCCGCGCAGTGACGCAGGGACCGGACGGCGATCTATGGATGACGGCCCATACCGGAGGTTTGAACCGGGTCCATAACGGACATGTGACGGTCTACGACACCAAGCGGGGCTTGAGCAGTGACGCTTTGCGCGGCCTGTTTGTCGATAATGACGGCTCGGGATGGGTGGGCACCAGCGGGAAGGGCCTGGACCATCTGCTGAAGAACGGCAGGGTCGAAGTCTATTCCATGAAGCAGGGATTAGCCAATGACAATATCAAGGCGATCCTGCGTTCCCACGACGGAGTCCTGTGGCTCGGTACAGATGGCGGAGTCAGCCGCTTCAGCGGCGGCAGGTTTACCAACTATACCGAACGCGATGGCCTGGCCAAAGCCGGGGTTTGGCAGCTCCTGGAAGGGAAAGACGGTGCTCTATGGATTGCCACGGATGGCGGCGTTGCCCGGCTGAAAGACGGAAAGATTACGAATATAACGCGCAAGGACGGGCTGTCGAGTGATTTGATCCGCTCCCTTTATGAAGACGGGGAGGGGGCGCTGTGGATTGGAACTCGCGATCGTGGACTGAACCGCATGAAAGACGGGAAGATCACGATTTATACGCAGAGTATCGGACTGGCAAATGACGTCATTTATTCCATTGTTGAGGACGACCGGCACAATCTCTGGATGAGCTCCAATCAAGGCATCTTCCGGGCCAACAAGAAAGATCTGGTGGATTTTGCCGAAGGGCGTCTGCGTTCCATTGATTCGACTGCATACGGGGCAGTGGATGGCATGCCGAACGAATCCTGCAGCAGCATGGTCCAACCTTCGGCGTGGAAGGCGCAGGACGGCCGGATCTATTATCCAACCACTTCCGGTGTGGCGGTTGTCGATCCCAATCGGCTGCCCTCCGAGAATAACGGACGGCCCAGGATTGAACGGTTGATTGTGGATCGCAAGCAGGTGCCGATTACCGCTGCGGAGACGGTGTTGCCGCCCGGAATTCGCGAACTGGAGATTCATTACACGGCTCTGGCATTTGCCGCTCCGGAAAAAATTCGTTTCAAGTACAGGCTGGAGGGCTTTGATCAGGACTGGGTGGATGCCGGTACGCGCCGGGTTGCGTATTACACCAACCTTCCGCCCGGCCGATACCGCTTCCAGTTGAGGCTGCAGGGCAGACGGGGGGATGAACACGGTCCCATTCCGGAGATTCGCCTGCGTTTTCTGCCGAACTACTATCAGTCCCCATGGTTCTGGGTGTTTTCCGTCCTCTTCCTGGTGGCGGCCGCGTATGGCGTCATCAGGCTTCGAATGCGTCAGTTGCAGGCGCAGGAACGCGCCCTGGTGGCGGAAGTGGATGCTCGTACCAGGGAATTGCAAAGCGAGATTGCCGAACACAAACGGGCCGAAGAAGAGCTTTTGAAAGCCAAACACGCGGCGGAGGCGGCGCAACAGACGGCCGAGGAGGCGAATCGCGCCAAGAGCGAATTTCTGGCCAATATGAGTCACGAGATTCGTACGCCGATGAATGGAATTGTCGGTATGACGGAATTGGCGCTGTCAGCCGCCGCGGAACCCGAGCGCATCGAATACCTCGGAATCGTTAAGTCTTCGGCCGACACACTGCTGGTGATCCTCAATGACATCCTTGACTATTCCAAGATCGAGGCGGGGAAGATCCACTTGGATTCGGAGCGCTTTAACCTCTGGCAGCTGGTGGCCGATAGCGTAAAGAGCATGGCTGCACCTGCGCAGGAGCGAGGTTTGCTGTTGCGCTTCGAGGTGGACCCCGGCTTGCCGGAGATACTGTCCGGGGACCCGGTACGTTTAAGACAAGTGCTGCTGAACCTGCTGGGCAACGCGATCAAATTCACGCATCAGGGGGAAGTGTGCCTGCGGGCCATCAGTGATGGCACGGACGCTACGCACCTTCAGTTGCACATTGCGGTGCAGGATACGGGCATTGGAATCGCTCCGGAAAAACAAGAGAAAATTTTTCAGGCTTTCGAGCAGGCGGATTCGTCGACGACACGGCATTACGGAGGAACGGGACTTGGTTTGGCGATCTCCTGGCGCCTGGTGCATTTGATGAGGGGGCGGATGTGGGTGGAAAGCCAAGCCGGTACCGGATCGACCTTTCACTTCACGGCCCAAATGGAGATTGTTCCGGAAAGTGCTCGACCGGGGGGGCGTGGCAACGGGCAGGGTAAACTGCCGGCCGCCGCCGTCGTCTGCCGGCCCGGCGGGCAATCTTTACCTGCAGGAAGCAACTTGATTCCATCGGATACGGGCAAGGCTGCAATGCAAGTCCTGGTGGCGGAAGACAATGCTGTGAACCAGAAGCTGGCAGTCGCTCTCCTGACGAAAATGGGATACCAGGTGGTCGTGGCGAATAACGGGGAAGAGGCCTGGCAGAAATGGAAATCAGGACAATTTGACCTGATCATAATGGACGTCCAAATGCCCGAGATGGACGGTTTTGAAGCTACCAGCCGCATTCGTGCCGATGAACGGCACCGGGGCACTCATATTCCGATTATTGCCATGACCGCACACGCCATGATCGGCGATCGCGAACGCTGTCTGGAAGCCGGCATGGACGACTACGTTTCCAAACCCGTAAGCCGCAAAAGCATTCTTGAGGTCATCAGCCGGCAAACCGAAGGGACATTGTCGAAATGTGCCAGTGCCGGCGAATGCGACTGACGGCTCCCAGCGGAAACGATCTTTCAGTAGCTGACCGCGGCGGGCAATCTGTGTTGAATCCATAACCTCTGCGCCGGCAACGGAAGCGAATGCGCTACCAACCGGCAAACTCGGTCTGTCATATCGTCCGGTGGCTCCGTGGCCTCAGCCTGGGGAGCATTGCGGCGCTTTTGCTGTTCTTCATCAGAGTGGCTAGGGAGCCGGTTACGCAAGTTCGTGACCCATCGGTGGCGCGGCCGTCTAAAGTCTTTGTGCCGCATTGACGATGGATCGAGTGGGTGATCTTCGCGATGCGCTCGGACGTGCAGGGCAGCGCGCAGATAGTGAAACGCAGGGTTCCATGTGCCGAAAGAGCCGGATATGCTCGATGGCGCCGGAGAACCTTGATATGATGAAGCGTTGAAACTTTGAAGTCTTGTTGCCGTGAATGCTTATGTCACCTGCCCGCAGCTTCGTTGCGTTGGTAGTCGCCCCCGGGCCCGGTTTGGACGCGCGCCTGGATGAGTTGTCTGAGATGGGCGGAAGCATCCGGCGTGCCGACTCCGCTTATGCGGCAATGTCGATGCTTTGCGGCGAGCGCATCGACGTGTTGGTGTTTGAATTCACGGACGAAGCGGAGAGCGCCGAATTGCTTGCCTTTGTGGCAAACAGCCGGACCGCCCTTCTGACGGTGGTCGTTGCCGATCCCGGGAAAGCCGCCATTCCCCTGGCGCAAGGTGCCGTGATGCTGAGCCGTCCGCTTCAGGCCGGCGACCTTCGCGGGGTTGTCCAAAACCATTATGAGGCACTGTTCAGTGAGAAGCGCGAACAGGTTCGCGTTCCGCTCAGAGTGCCGGTCACGATCATGCTGGGCCTGGCACAGTACATTGCTACTTCCACCGACCTTGGCCACGAGGGCATGGGAGTGCGACTGCCGCTTCCGCTGCCGTTTCGCGAAGTCCTGGAAGTGAGCTTTGAATTACCCGGCACGGACCATAAGGTTCGGGCTTCCGGGGAAGTTTCATGGATGGATCACTGGGGGCACGCCGGGATTCACATCTTCAATTTGCCACCTGAGACGCGTGCGGCGATCACCGGCTGGATTGCGGTGCACCGCGATGCCTGCACTCCTGCCGGCAGTTGAGCGGATGGATGCCGTGAGTCTGGCATTTCCTTGCCGGACGATTCCTGTTTAAACTTGCCCCAATGCCCGTTTCTCAGCTGGATTCGATCCAATTGTTTTCGTTGAGTGCCGCCATCGTTCTGCTCGCCTGCGCAACTCTGCTGGGGGCAATGGGGCTTGGCGCCCGGTGGCGGCCGGTTGGCCGGTTTGTTCAGGGGCGCAAGTTTTGCTTTTGGTCCATCTGGCTGGCTGCCGGCATAGCTTTCTCTGTGGGCGCATTGGTTTCGCGGTGGAAGCCGCCCGTGCCCGAGATTTTCGACGAATTCAGTTATCTGCTGCAGGCCGATACTTTCG
>CAZUCM010000090.1:0-9959 GCA_964619235.1 uncultured Terriglobales bacterium | reverse complement strand
CGCTGGAGCAGGAAATGGCGGAATAGGCGTTTCACGTTTCCCAGTATTATGGAGTGCAATTCCGGGAATTCCAAGGCGGCCCCGGCCTCAACAACTTTGAAACCTTGAAGCCTTGGGCAAGAGTTGTGGCTACAGTCTAATTATTCTACCCACCTGTGACATAAGTCGTCGGCCTCCACAGCAGAAGCGGATAAATTTGAGACCAGAAGCGAAACGCACGCGGCTTACGCGATGTTCCTTTTCGCAAGGAGTGATCCATATGAACGCTACGATGAGCAAGACGGTCCGCGAATTGGCACTGGAAAATCCCGGTGCGACCCGGGTTTTCGAGCAAATGGGAATTGACTACTGTTGCGGCGGCCAGAAGCCGCTGGAAGAAGCATGCGCGGCGGCCAACGTTTCCGTCGATGCGGTGCTGGCGAAGTTGGAGGAGCTGCCGTATTCGCCCGGATCGGATGGCGGCCAGGACTGGCAAAAAGAGCCTCTGGCCCGGCTGATCGCGCACATCAATGGCACGCACCACGTCTTTGTACGCAGCGAGAGCGCGCGTATCTTGAGATTGCTGGACAAGGTCTGCGGAGTGCATGGCGGAAATCATCCGGAATTGCTGCAAGTGCAATCCGGGTTTGCAGCGCTGGCCGAAGAACTCAGCAACCATATGACGAAAGAAGAGCAGATTCTGTTTCCCTACATTCTGGCGGCAGAGCAGGGAAGCGCTCCGCACTCCTGTTTTGGCAGCGTGCAGAACCCCATTCGCATGATGATGTTCGAGCATGACAATGCCGGGAATGTGCTGCGCGAACTGCGCCGGATCAGCGATGACTACACCGCCCCGGCCGACGCGTGCATCAGCTATCGGACGCTGTATCAGGCGTTGCTGGATTTCGAGGCGGATCTGCACCAGCACATTCACCTGGAAAACAACATTTTGTTTCCCCGGGCTATTGCGATGGAACAGTAAGGCAAGTCATTTCACCACAGAGGGCACAGAGGAGGCCGGAGAATCAGCCGCAGATTAAGGCAGATGGAAACACCGGCACTCATATGCGGTCCTCTGTGGTGAATCAGGCTTTTTCGCCGCTGCGTAAGGTGAGCACCGTCAGTTCCGGCGGGCACAAAAAGCGCACGGGAACGTGGATGACGCCGACGCCACGGTTCGTGTAGAGCTGAAGAGAACCCAGCCTGTAGTAGCCCATCGGATATTTTCTTGCGCCCTCGGGCAGATATAAGGGTCCGATCATGGGCAAACGAATCTGGCCGCCGTGCGAGTGGCCGGACAGTTGCAGATCGATCGGGTATTTTCGCATCTGATCCGCACAATCGGGTTCATGCACGGCGAGCACCACGCACTCTCCCGTGGGGATCTTATGCAGCATGGCATCCGGATCGGGCTTGCCTTCCAGGACGTTGTCCATTCCTGCCAGCCAGAAACGGGCTCCGCCGGATTCAATGGGAATCGAACGGTTGCGTAAAACCTGAATCTGATTTGCCGCCAGCGCCTCAGTCACCACCTCGGGGTTGGCATCCAGGTCGTGATTGCCCAGAACCGCCACCTGTCCCAGGCGGGCCTTGACTTGACGCAACACCTGCGCACAAGGCCACGCGTCATGGGCGCGCCGCTCACGGTTGGCGTGAAACGTCATCGTTACATAATCGCCGGTCAGAGCCACCAGATCGGCCGTTTGCGCGTTTACTGCCGCGACGATGCGTTGCAAATGCTCCTTGGTCATTAACTCACTGAAATGAATATCGCTCAGCTGGACAAGACGGAAGCCGTCCAGGGCGGGAGGCAGGCGGCGCAGGTAGATTTCGCGGGATTCCACCTTGAGCTCATTGACTTCGCATACGCCGTCAAAGCCCAGTGCCGCCCCCGCGCTGAGCACGGCGACGGCCTTCAGAAAGTCTCGTCGGGGAAGTTCTCGGCCCAATGAAGAAAACCTTTCTTCTGTTGGATGCCGCAGTCCAGCCTGGCGAACCAAGGCCGGCAGCTGCCCATCCATCCTTAATTCTCTATCTTAAGGATACACTGAGTCAGAAAAATTCCAGTCTCACTCTCCCACGCCCTTGGGTGGAGGCGGAATACTGATATCCACCTTTGTGACCGGCCCAAGTGTACCAAGCTGCTTGCCTGCTTCCTGGTTGCCCACCACCAGCACGGCAAAAGCATCCGGGTGGACGTACTTGTGGGCCACTCTGCTTACGTCTTCCGCCGTCACCTTCTCGATGCCGGCGCGGAATTTTTCCATAAAATCCAGGGGATAGCCGTAGTACTCATAGGCCATCCGCTCGCCCAGCACTTTGTCGGGGGTATCGATACGGAAGATGAAAGAACTGAGGATCGCGTCTTTGGCGCGCCTTAATTCCTCCGGGGTTACCGGATCATTCAACAGGCTTTCCAGCTGCGCGTGCAGCGCTTGAATGCCATCCGCGGTTGTGGAGCTCTTGGTCCCCATGCTGACCCGGAAGACGCCGGGATGATCGTAGCCGGCGCCGATGGCGCCGCCCACGTTGTAGGCCAGCCCCTGTTCGGTGCGGACATGCTTAAACAGGCGCGAGGAAAAGCCGCCGCCGAAGACGACGTTCATGACTTCCACTGCGTAGTAATCGGGATTATTGCGCTCGATTCCCAGCGTCACCTCGCGAATGGCGCTTTGGTTTACATCGTCTTTGGCGACGTAATAGTAGCCCGGCTTGGCGGGTGCGAATGTGACCTCCGGTTGGGGCGCCGCGGGGCCCTTCGGCCAACCGGTAAACGCCTGCCGCAGCTTTTGTTCCATGGCGGCGGAGTCGAAATCGCCCACGATGCCGAACAGAATATTGTTGGGATGAACGAATTGCGCATGCCACTTCACCAGATCTTCCCGCGTGACGGCGGCTACAGTGGCATATTCCGGCTCGCGGACATAAGGATTGTCCTTTCCGTACGCCAGAAATCCGGCTTCGCGCGAGGCGATGCCGCCCTCCTCATCATTGCGGCGCGAGATTCCCGTATAGATCTCGTCCTTGGCCAGGGCGATCTTGTCCTCGCGAAAGGCCGGATCATGAAGCAGTTCGAGAAACAGCGCGAAGACCGGATCGAAATCCTGTTTCAGGCAGTTCAGCGAAAGCGAGGTGGAGTCGCCGTCGCCGTCGGCTTCTAGCTTGGCGGCGCGGGACTCCAGAAAATCGTCCATCTGGTCACCGGTTTTCGTCTTGGTGCCCCCGGTGCGCCAGACCTCGCCGTAAATACTCACCAACCCGGTCTTGCCGGCCGGCTCCAGGCGCGAGCCACCGCGGATGCGCGCGATGGCGGAAATCAGGGGCAACTCGTGGTCTTCCTGCAGGAAGATGACCATTCCGTTTGGCAGTTCGACGCGTTTGGGCAACGGCGCCTGAAACGCGGGCAGCGGCGGAATGGGAATCTGCTTCCAAGGTTCAGCAGCGGCAGGTTTTTCCGCAGGCGGCGTTGCCGGCGCCTTCTCCTGCGCCAATGAGTTTCCCGCTATCGCCAGCGACAGGAGGATGAGCAGAAAGCAATAGAAAGATTTCTTCATTGGGCTTCTCCTTGGGCGGCAGCGGTAGCGGGAGCTGTTTCCAGAATGCCGACCGTGCGGTTCTCCGGCACGAAGATTTTATTGGCCACGCGCTTGATGTCCTCTTTTGTCACCTTGTCGTATTCGTCGAGCTGGCGGAACATCTCCCGCCAGTCGCCGTACCGCAACTGCGTGGTGGCCAGCTCCGTAGCCAGTCCTTCATTGTCCGCGAGACTGCGTATCAGGTCGGCCTTGGCGCGGGTCTTGAACATCTGGAGTTCTTCGTCGGAGACATAGCTGGATTTCAAACGGTCGATTTCCGCGTGAATGCCGTCGGCCATTTCCTGAGGGGTGTGGCCGGGCGTGGGTACGGCATAAAAAGCGAATAGATGCGGATACTTGATGCCGGGAAAACCGGTAATTCCGGCGGCCTCGGCGGCAATTTTCTTGTCACGCACCAGCGAGCGGTAAAGCCGCGAGACGCGTCCGTTGGACATAATATCGCTGATGGCGTCGAATACGGCATCGTCCGGATCGCGATAATTGGGGCGGTGATAGGCTTCCACGTAAAATGGCTGGCTGGACTCCTGGAGCACCACCCGGCGCTCGGAGTTTTGCGGCGGTTCCACGGTGGTGATTTCTTCCGGCTTGGGGCGCGTGGGCAATTGTCCGAAATACTTCTCAATGATCGGCATGGCCTGCTCGGGCGTAATGTCGCCGACGATGCCGATCACCATGTTCGAGGGCACGTAGTAGCGGTCGAAGAACCGTTGCGCATCGGTGGCCGAGAAGGTCAGCAAATCCGAATACCAGCCGATGGTCGGTTGATGATAGGGATGGGCCATGAATGCGGCGGCCTGGAATTGCTCGAGCAGCCGCCCGATGGGGTTGCTGTCGGTGCGCATGCGGCGCTCTTCCATGACCACGTCCCGTTCCTTATAGAATTCCCTCATCACCGGATGCAAAAAACGCTGTGACTCCAGATACGCCCAGAGCTCCAGGCGATTGACCGGGAAGGAATAGAAATAGGCGGTATCGTCCACCTCGGTGCGGGCGTTGACCCCCACTCCGCCGTTGGATTCCACGATTTCATCGAACTGGTTGGGGATTACGTAGCGCTGTGCGTCCTTGACGGATGCTTTCCACGCCTTTTCGACTTCGGCGACCTTTGCGGGATCGCCGCCTGCCGGCAGATGCCGCTCGTAGGTATAGGCGGCGTAATCCTGCTCGACCTTTTCCAGCGCCAGTTTTTCCGCCGGCCAGTCCCGGGTGCCGATCTCCGGCGTGCCCTTGAACGCCATGTGTTCGAACATATGCGCCAGGCCGGTCGATTCCCGCGGGTCCTGGACCGATCCCACGTCCGCGATAGTGAAGAACGAGAACACCGGCGCCTCCGGCCGCTGCGACAGAACCACCGTGAGGCCGTTACTCAGAGTCCTGACCGTGGTTCGCTTTTCGAACGAAGCCAAATCCTGCGCGGCCACAGCCAGACTCAGCAGAAGAAGCGCCGCCGTTACCAAAACTGATTTCCGCATAATTTCTATCCTTCCAACCCCTGAACAAATATTAACCACAGAGAGCGCAGAGGACACAGAGGAAGCCAAAGTATTTTTCAAGCCGGCCGAATACAGCCGTCCTGCCAAAGACCGGCGAGGGAAGACCGGCGAGGTGCTTGAGGAAGCTGCTTCGCCATTCCCGCAGCGTCCGATAATGTGCATACTCGAATCATGCCATTGCTCTCCAATGAGCGCGCTCTGGGCGCCTTTCGGGACTACCTGAAGATTGAGAAGGGATTGGCGCGGCTCAGCGTTGCTGCCTATGAGCACGACCTCGGACAATTTGCCGAGTTCGCATCGAAACGGCGGCGCGAGTTGTTGGCCGTGCGGCGTAAGGACGTAGGCGATTTTCTGCGCGAACTTCTGGGTAACGGCCTCGACGGACGTTCGGTGGCGCGCAAGCTTTCGGCCTTGCGTCAGTTTTACAGGTTCCTGTTACTCGACCGGCATCTGGAGAACGATCCAACCTTGAACCTGGAGACGCCCCGGCAATGGCGCGTACTGCCGAAATCGCTGGCCCGCGAGGAGGTTATGAGCTTGCTGGCCGGCGTCCGGCATCCCGAGTCGCCGTTGGGCCAGGCCCTGGCGGTGCGCGACCGCGCCATGCTGGAGGTCTTTTATGCCGGCGGGGTGCGCGTGTCGGAAGTGGTGGACGCAAGACTGGAAGATCTGAAATTGGAGCTCGGTTATCTGCTGGTGCGCGGAAAAGGCGACAAAGAACGGATTGTGCCCCTGGGCCGGGCGGCGCTCGACGCCGTGCGGGCTTATCTGGGCGGCCCGCGTTCCCAGTTATGTGGAGAGCGGGCGGCGGTGAGCTTATTTGTGGCGCGCGGCGGCCGCCGGTTGAGCCGAAAGCGTTTGTGGCAGATCGTTGGCGCCGCATCCACCGGAAGCGGACGCCACGCCAGTCCGCACATGTTGCGTCACAGCTGTGCAACGCACATGGTGGAAAACGGCGCCGACCTGCGTACCGTCCAGACTTTGCTGGGTCACGCCGATATTTCCACCACCCAGGTTTATACGCATGTCGCGCTGGATCGATTGCAAAGCGTGTATCGCGCGCATCATCCCCGTGCCAAAACCCGTTCCCCACAGAGGACACAGAGGGAACCCGGGAACGAGCCGCAGAGTAACGCAGATGAATGCTGATCGAAAGACCGGCAATGCCAGGTTGTTCTTTGAGCTGCGTCGATCCGCGTCCACTGCGGTGAGAGAGCGAAGATTCTTGAGGAGCCGGATTTGAGCACGAAAGTTGACAAATCGATCGCGCATTTCCTGCAATCGCTCCGCGAGCAGAATGCTTCCCCGCATACCGTCAAGGCCTATACCGGAGATCTGGAGGCCTTTGCCGCCTATGTGAGTGAGGCGGCGTGGCCGGAGATCGATCATATGCGCATTCGCGGGTTTCTCTCCCAACTGTACGAGCGTGGGTTGAGCAAGACCTCCGTGGCCCGGGCGCTGGCCGCAGTGCGTTCCCTGTATCGCTGGTTGGCACGGGAGGGCATGGTGGAGCAGAATCCCGCGGCTCTGGTTTCCACGCCGCGGTTGCCGAAGAAGTTGCCGCGCGTTCCCACCATCGAGGAGATGAATTCCGTGCTCGATGGGGAAATGCCGGAGTGCGCCGCCGCTCCCGAGCGCGACCGTGCGATCTTCGAGCTGCTCTATGGTTGCGGACTGCGTAATTCCGAGCTTACGGGCATCAACCTGGACGATATCCACTGGTCGAATGCGGCCATTTTGGTCCGCGGGAAAGGGCGCAAGGAGCGCCTGGTCCCGTTCTGCGGGTCCGCCCATACGGCGCTGCAAGCGTATTTGCCGGTGCGCCAGCAGCTGCTGGCCGGGACGCATCGCAAGACTTCGGCGCTGCTGCTGAATCAGCGCGGCGGCCGCCTGACGACGCGCAGCGTCGGCCGCATCGTGAAGCGGATTGCCGTGGCCAAAGGCCTGCCGCCGGATGTGCATCCGCACACACTGCGGCATGCCTTTGGAACGCACATGCTGGAAGAGGGAGCCGACCTGCGCGCCATCCAGGAGATGCTGGGGCATGAACGCCTCTCCACCACCCAGCGATACACGCAGCTTTCAGTGAAACACCTGATTCAGGTCTATGACGACACGCATCCGCGCGCCAAATAGGCCACGCAGACCGGCAAGAACAGGCTCACCTCAAAGGGCTATATGGTATTACGGCAGTCACTTGTCAGCCTGCGTGAATCCGTACACTATGGCCAACAGGCCCAATGTGTGACAGGGTGTGTAAGTATGCGCTCGGCGATCTTTGAACGTGTTGCCGAAATCAATAAAGAACTTTGGCTGTTGCTTTCGGTATTCGTCATCACCGCAGTCCTGAACTTTACGGTGGCTTCCCACCATTTGGTTCTTGGATTTTACGTAATCCCGACGCTGTTTTCGGCGTACTTCTTCGGACGGCGGCATGCACTGCTTACGGCATTCGCCAGCGTTCTGCTGGTGCTGCTGCTGATCCAGATCAATCCCGCCACCATGAAGGAACCGGTCGCCGGCATTCTGCAAAAGTGGCTCGACCTTACGGTGTGGGGCGGCACGCTGGTGGTGACGGCGTACGCCATGGGGACGCTTTATGAACACCGGGCGCGGAATCTTGCGGAACTGCGTGAAACCTACAATGGCGTGCTGCTGATCCTCTGCCACTTTATTTCCAAGGACAATTACACGCAGAACCATTCGTACCGGGTTTCCGTGTACGCCACCCGGATCGCGGAATGCATGCGGCTTTCGCCGGAGGTGATCGAAGACGTTCGCGCCGCCGCGCTGCTGCACGATATCGGCAAACTCGAAGTCAGCCGCAAGTTGCTGTACAAGACCGCCAAGCTGACGGAAGAAGAATATAAGGAGATCTCCCAGCATGTGGGCCGGGGCGCCAGCCTGGTGCATTCCGTCGGCGGCTCGTTGCGCCGCGTGGTGCCGCTGATCCTGGCCCATCACGACCGTTTTGACGGTACCGGTCCGAACGGATTCGCCGATGAAAATATTCCGCTGGGCGCCCGCATTATCTCGGTAGCCGACGTTTACGATGCCATGACCAGCGACCGTCCGTACCGCAAGGCGGTGACTCCCCTGGAAGCCCAGGACTACGTGGTGAGGACCTCCGGCGAACAATTCGACCCCAAAGTGGTGGTGGCCTTCACCGAGGCCTGCCGGCAGGGGCTCATGGAAGTTCCCGAACTGATGGTCTGAACTTGCGGGCCCTGCCTTGGCCGGGAATACGAAAGGTTCGTCTCCAGACCCGCCAGTGGCGATCATTTCCCATATAGCTCTTTATGTAACTTGTCCCACATCTCCCGCACGCGCGCGTGCAGGGTCAGCGTCATGATTTCGTAGGCTTCTTCGTGGTTCTCCCCGTTGCCGGCAGGCAGGATAGGGTCTCCAATCACGATGCGTGTGGGAGTGAATTTCTGGAACTTTCGATTGCGCGGCCAGGCTTCGTAGAGGCCGTCCAGCGCTACGGGAAAAACCGGAACCTTGAGGTGGGTCGACAGGATGGCGGCGCCCTTCTTAAAGACGCGCGGAACGCCGTCGATGCTGCGTTCTCCCTCGGGGAAAAGCACCAGCACTTTGCCGTGGCGTAATCCGTATGCCGCCGCCTGCATGGCGGGAACCAGATTGGCGTCGGCATCCACCGGAATCAGCTTGAGCGAGCGTGCCACCAGTCGCCAGAGGCCGTCGCCGAAAATATCGCTGGTTCCCACGTAGAAGACCTGGCGGAAGATGCTCCAGGGCAGGGCGCTGACGAGCAGCGGCGGGTCGAGGAAACTCTGGTGATTGGGGGCAATGATGAAGGGGCCGCTCTGCGGCAGCTTTTCCAATCCTTCGACCTTCAGCCGGAAAAGGTCACGAGCCATCACATTGGCCAGGCGCGTGGCCAGGAACCAAAATGCGGTTACCGGCGTGGAGCGCGTGATATCTAAGGTCGCCGGATCGCCGGGCGCCTGTTGCAATACCTCCTCCCAGGCCGGTGCGCCTGCGCGCTTTCCTTCCGCGCCGATGTGATTGCGCACCACGTCCACCAGTTCCCGCACCGTGTATACCTGGGAGACGGCGGAATCCTCGACCGCGCCGCCCAACTCGCGCTCCAGCGCCACCAGCAGCTCCACGCGTTCCATCGAGTCCAGGCCGAGGTCCAGTTCCAGATTGTCCGCGGGATGGATTTCGTCTTTCTGCGTCTTCATGGCGGTGCGAATAATCGCCAGGGCGCGTTTCACTTCCGGCTGTTCCAGCCAGGCGCGATCGGCCGCGGACAACTTGCGCTCCGATTGTGGTTCACCGTTGCCGCCCAGGCCAGCGGCCAGACGTTCCCGCACCTGCCGCTCCACTTCGTAGCGCTTGATCTTGCGGGTGGTGGTGCGGGGCAGCTCTTCCTGCCGCAATTCGTAGCTCAACAGACGCTTCGTGCTGGGCAGTTGCACCGAAAGATTCTCGATGGCGTAACGCAACGCCTCCCGGGAGTTCACGATTCTTTGCGCCTTCAGCTCGTCGAAGTTGGGGACGATGACCCCGTGCAATCGTTCGGCCCGGGGTTCGCCCGGCGCGCTCTCCAGGCCAAGAACACAAACTTCTTTGATCAGCGGGGTCTTGAGGTAATGGGCTTCGATCTCCTCCGGATAAATATTCTTGCCAGAACTCAGGACGATGATCTCTTTGGCCCGGCCGGTCAGAACCAGATTGCCGTGCTGGTCGATGCAGCCGAGGTCGCCGGTGTGCAACCAGCCATCGTTAAGGATGGCGCCGGTGGCGTCAGGGCGATTGTAGTAGCCCTTCATGACAATGCGGCCGCGCAGCAGCACTTCGCCCACCGGGGGGCCATCCTGGCCTTCGAGTGCCTGGGCATTCAGGATGCGAAGTTCCAGGCCCG
>CAZUCM010000089.1:0-10029 GCA_964619235.1 uncultured Terriglobales bacterium | reverse complement strand
GCGGCACCGCTTCGGGGAAGAGAACGTATTCTATTTCCCGCTGGACTTCGCTTTTGCCATCCGGCCCTATCTGCTGGCGTTACAGCCGGAATTGATCGTGATCGCCGAGACGGAATTCTGGCCTAACTTTTTGCGTCTGGCGCACGCCTCAGGCGCGCGGGTGGCGGTGGTCAATGCGCGCATCTCCGACCGTTCGTACCCGCGTTATCTCCGCTTTCGCGGACTTCTGCGGGGCGTACTGACGGCGGTGAATCTTTTTCTCGCCCAGAGCCACGAGGATGGACGGCGGTTGATCGCCATCGGCGCGGTTACAGAACGCGTGCGGGTGGCCGGCAACTTGAAATTTGACGTCGCTCCGCCGGATAATGCGCCGTTTGCGGCGGAGTTGAAGCGGCGGCTGGAGGCGGCGGGCGCATTCCCCGTGCTGGTATGCGGCAGTACGGTGGAAGAAGAAGAACTGCCGCTGCTGGCGAGCTTTCAGGTGCTGCTGGAAAAATATCCCACCGCCATGATGGTGCTGGCTCCCCGGCGTCCGGAGCGTTTTGACGAGGTGGAGCGGCTGTTGAAGGCCTTCACCCGCATCCGCTGCTGGCGCCGTTCGCGGCTGCCCGATGATGCGGTGCTGGCGGGAGGAGTCCTGTTGCTGGATACGGTCGGCGAACTGGCTTCGGTCTACTCCGTGGCCACGCTGGCGCTGGTCGGCGGCAGCCTGGCGCCGCGGGGAGGGCATAACATTCTGGAACCGGCATTCTTCGATGTGCCGATTCTGGTGGGTCCGCATACCGAAAACTTTCGCGATATTATCAGCGTTTTTCGCGCCCAGGACGCGGTACGCGTTGTCCGGGCATTCCGCGAAGATGGCGTCAAAGGAGACCTGACCGACGCCATCATGGCGCTGATTGAGGACGGCAAAGAGCGCGAGCGCTTGGGCCGCCGTGCCGGGGAAACCGTGCGCTCGCATGCCGGAGCCACCGCGCGTACGGCCAGGGAATTGGAGATTCTGTTGTGAACCCGCTTTCCGCCCTGTTCGGAGCCGCTGTCGGCGTGCGAAATGCGCTGTACGGCCGCCGGTGGCTGCGCGCGCGTCGTCTGCAGGCGCCGGTCATCAGCGTGGGAAATCTTTCGCTGGGCGGAGCCGGCAAGACTCCGTTCGTTATTGCGCTGGGCGAATTGCTGAAGGCGCGCGACATCCAGTTCGACGTGCTTACACGCGGATATGGACGCAGCTCTCGCGGCGCGGCGCAGGTGGATCCCGCGGGCGCGACGGCCGAGTTCGGCGACGAACCGCTGCTGATTGCCCGCCGTCTGGGCGTGCCGGTGTTTATAGGCGAAAAGCGCTATGAGGCCGGGGTTCTGGCCGAGCGCACCCTGGGGCCGCGGCTGCATCTGCTGGACGATGGGTTTCAACACCGGCAACTGGCGCGCGACTTCGATATCGTCCTGGTCACGCCGGAGGATGCGCGCGGCCGGCTTCTGCCGGTGGGACGACTGCGCGAGGGCCTGGGAGCGCTACGGCGTGCCGACGCCATCGTGCTGACGCCAGGAGCCGCGCTTGACCTATCGTGGCTGGCGGGGAAGCGGGTGTGGCAAGTTCGCCGCGGTATCCGCGTGCCGCAGCTTCCGCCGTCTCCGGTGGCGTTTTGCGGCATCGCCCGTCCGCAGCGGTTTTTCCTGCAGCTGCGCGAGGCGGGGATTCAACCGGCGGCGGAGCATGGCTATCGCGATCATCACGCATATACGCCGGCGGACATCGCGTGGCTGCTGAAGTTGAAACAACAGTGCGCCGCCGGAGGATTTGTCACCACAGAAAAAGACGCCATCAACCTGGGCGGCATGGTGAACTCGCTGCAACCGCTGGCGGTCATTCCGGTGACCATGGAGTTGCTGGGGGCGCAGGCGGCAATAGACGAGATGCTGCAAAGTTTCAAGGTTTCGTAGTTTTGAGGTGCGTGTGGTAAAAAACTCCAAGGATCAAGCTTTGCCGGTTAACTCGTGAGACACACATAACCTCAGGGAATGCCGGACAACCATTGTGACCGGCTTTGATGCCTTGAGACTTTGAAACCTTGAAACTTTCAGACCTGGGGGAAGATTTGAAACACCATCAAAGAGATTCGGAACGGCTGAAAAAGATTGTCGAAGCGTTCCCGCAGGTAACGGTGACCGCCCTCGTGGACCTGGTGGCCGACGAGTTCGTCTTTGGGGAGATTTCGCGGGTCTCGCGGGAAGCGCCTGTCCTGATCCTCAAGCATCGCGAGCGCACCGTGGTCCCGGGTGGCGGCGGCAATGCCGTTTATAACCTGGCGGCGCTGGGAGTGAACGTGCTGCCGGTGGGGGTGGTGGGCGACGATGAACCCGGGCGTCTGCTGCTGCAATGTTTCCGTCACAAGAAGATTCCCACCACCGGTATTGTGAAGGTCAAAGGGTATCCCACCACAACCAAGACGCGTATTCTGGCGGGCATGACGCACACCAGCCGGCAGCAGGTCGTGCGGGTGGACCGTGAGCCGGAAGGATTTCCCAACTCGCACACGCAGCGGGAGGTAATCCTGGCGGCGCGTGAGTATGTCCGCGCCTCCGACGCGCTGCTGGTGTCGGATTACGGCTATGGCGCGGCATCGCCGGAGATCTTTCAGCAGGTGCGGGGCGCCGCCAGGAACATACCGATCTCGCTCGACTCCCGCTATCGCATGTTGCAGTATGCCGGCGCGACCGCGGCCACACCCAATGAACCCGAGGTGGAAGCCGCACTGGGTGTCAGCATCGGAACCGATGCGGATAAACTGTTCGCTGCCGGCAAGGCCGTGATTGAGCGCATGAAATTGCAGTCCCTGGTGATTACCCGGGGACGCGACGGCATGGTGGCCTTCGAGCGCCGCCATAAGCCGGTACTGATTCCCATCTTCGGCAGCGATCAGGTGGCCGACGTCACCGGTGCCGGCGACACCGTGATTGCCACCTTCACCGCGGCCCTGGCCGCAGGCGCCGATACCGAATCCGCCGCCCGCCTGGCCAATTTTGCCGGGGGCATGGTGGTGATGAAACGCGGTACCGCTACCATCAGCCGCCAGGAATTGATGGCGGCGATTGAGATAGATTTGTAATTTGAAATTTGAAATTTGAAATTTCAAATTGCAAATTGCAAATTGCAAATCTCCTCTGTTCTGAATCCTCAAGGATCTTCAGAAATCCACGTGCAGCCGCACTCCGGGCACCCAGATCGGGCCGCGGGCCTGGTTGTAACCGGGGTTATTGATGTGTTGCAGATCGATTGCGCCGAATATGCCCCGCCAGAGATGAGAGTTGTAGTAAGTTTCAACGATGGTCTCGCGGCCGTAAGTGAGAGCGCCATCGCCCAGCAGGAACCCCACTCCCCCCAGCGCGAGATATTGCCGGTGTTCCTGCGAAATGCCGTTGGAGACTAAGGCGATGCCAACTTGATCGTTCTTGCGCCTCCACCGGCCTCCACTGTCGGCTCCGCCGATCTCAACCGTGTTGTCCACCTCGGTATAAACGAATGACTCGGTTTGGCCGTTGTTCCAACCGCCGCGCACGAACCAGCGGATATCGTGAGTCAGGTTCTGCTCCGCATTGACTCCGAAGCCGAACTTGACTCGTCCCTGGCGGCGGGTGGCGGTAATGTCCGGAACCGCAGTCAATCCGTCGCGGTACTCGCCGATCGACTCGGCGTAATCTCCCATATTGGCGTGGTTGGCGTAGGAAAGCAGACGCACGATCGTAGTCCGGCCGGCGACCTTCGGGTGAAACTCCACTTCCAGATTTTCGGCGCGGGCTTTTCGCCAGTCGGTTTCAAAGCGCAGCCCATTGGCGATCTTCGGCATCGTGGCTTCCAGAAAGCGCACGGCAAATCCGCGATCGAAATATTCCACCATCGTGCCCCAGGTATAACCGCGGGTATCGGCGGCGTAGTCGTAGGCGCCGTTATTGTCCACCGTCCAGTTCATGAATTGGAGGTGACTGTCGCTGCCCACGGAGTTCAGATCGAAGAAATCGACCGCGCCAAACTTCCCGGCGCGGAACTCGATGCGTCTTGCCGGCACCTGCGTGGCCAGATGCAGGGAATCGCGTTCGGCTTCGACTTTGTCATGGCTGAGCGGGATCGTCTGCCGCAGCATCACGCGGGCAAGATACGGCATGGAGCCCAGTTGCGGATTACGCACCACGTCGAGGTTGGTGAATCCGGCCAGCCCCAGTGCATTGCTGATGCCCCGTCCGCCCGCACTTTCCAGGTCGAGAAGCATTTCCGTCGTGCCGCTCAGCTGATACCCCGAATAGAGAGTGAAGACGCGGGAGTCGGCGGCCTCCGCCGTATCGCGCAGGCTGTTGGCTCCGCTGTACTGGGCGGAAAATGCGGGGTGCATCTGGAAAATGCTGTTGAGTTGTCCCCCCAGATACCAGCGTGTCTGATCCGAATGCGGGAACATGGTAAGCGGATCGGCGTCTTCGGCCTGGGATTGTGCCTCCTCCGCAGACGAAGCCTGTGGATTCGCGGCGCCCTCCTGAGCGGCACTGCGAAGGCACGGAATTGCCAGACAAATTGCGAGCAGCAAGGACAAACGCAAAGACATGCCGGATGATTATCTCCCCATCCATTCATCGTAAAGGGAAGTTCTAACGGGGGCAATCGTGCAACTGTTATATTGATCTGTTTGTAACAGGAGATTTTATGCCGAAGATGATGGAGCGATCGAACGCCCTGCGGAAGCGGGCCGAAGCCGTAATTCCCGGCGGGGTGGATTCGCCGGTGCGGGCCTTCCGCGCGGTGGGCGGCGATCCGCCGTTTATCGTGCGCGGCGAAGGCGCGCGCATCGTTGACGCCGATGGCAACGAGTATCTCGATTACGTGGGTTCGTGGGGACCGCTGATTCTGGGTCACGCCGAACCGAGTGTCGTGGAAGCCATCGTAAGCGCGGCCCGTAACGGTTCCAGCTTCGGTGCCTCGACGCCCTCGGAGGTCGATCTGGCCGAGGCGGTGATTGCGGCGGTGCCCAGCATGCAGAAAGTGCGATTCGTCAGCTCCGGAACCGAAGCCACTATGTCCGCCATCCGGCTGGCCCGCGCTTATACCCGGCGCAAGTACATCGTGAAATTTGAAGGCTGCTACCACGGACATGCCGATTCGCTTCTGGTGAAGGCCGGCTCCGGCGTAGCCACGCTGGGCATCCCCGGTTCGGCCGGCGTAGTGGAAGAACTGGCGCGATACACGCTCGCCCTGCCATACAACAACGTGAGTGCGGTCGAGCAGGCTTTTGCGAAATTCAAGGACCAGATTGCGTGCGTCATCGTGGAGCCCGTGGTGGGCAATATGGGCTGCGTTCCGCCCGCGCCCGGATATCTGCAGTCGTTGCGCGAGCTCACCCGCCAGGAAGGCGCGCTGTTGATCTTGGATGAGGTCATGACCGGCTTTCGCGTAAGTTTCGGCGGCGCGCAGCAGTTATATGGCGTGCAGCCGGATCTGACAACGCTGGGCAAAGTGATCGGCGGCGGACTTCCCGTGGGCGCCTATGGAGGGCCGCAGGAGATTATGGACATGGTCGCGCCGCTGGGGCCCGTGTATCAGGCGGGAACGCTGAGCGGCAATCCGCTGGCGATGGCGGCCGGACTGGCGACGTTGCGCGTCTTGCGGGATAATCCCGGCATTTACGAACGGCTGGAGAAGCTCTCTGCCCGGCTGGCAGAAGGCGTGACGCAGGCGGCACGGCAGGCGGAGACGCCGGTGACCTGCAACCGCGTGGGATCCATGTTTACCTGGTTCTTTGCCAAGCGCCCGGTGAAGGACTGGAACGACGCCGCAACCTGCGATACCGCTGCCTTCGGACAATACTTCCGCGGCATGCTGGCGGCGGGCATCTATCTGCCGCCATCGCAGTTTGAGGCGGCCTTTCTGGGCGCGGCTCACACGGAACAGGATGTGGAGAAAACCATTGCCGCCGCGCGCGAAGCGTTCGCCATGGTGCACGTGTAAAGGGTTTTCGTGGTATCGCGGCTTCCCGCCCGCTTACTTGCCGCCGGCAGATTTTTCCGGCCACATCGTCTTGCGTTCCGCTGCGCTAAGTTGAGGGGCTAGCGTCCTGGGTACTTGTTTGGCGGCATGTTTGGGAGCGGCGGGCTTCGCCGGTTCGACTGCCTTTTCCGTGGCCTTGGGTGCGGGCGCTTCCAGTTGTGGCGCCGGTTGCGGCGCCGGTTGTACCGCAGGCGGCACGTCGAGGGCGGGCGCCGGCGCAGTGACTGTGGCTGCAGCCGGAGGGCCGGAATTTGGCATCGGAGCCTGCTCCAGGCGAGCCCGGCGGCCGAGGTATACACCCGCAAGTCCGGCCAGCACTACCAGAATGACGATAACGGCGGCCAGTGCCCAGCGCGACCAGCGAATTCCTGACGGTCGCGGGCTGAAGCGAAATTGTGGCGCTCCGGTATCCTTGCCGTGAAGGCGGCCGGTCGCCTGCGCTGTCTTGGTGTCGTTGCCGTCGCTTGCACCTTGCAACGGGGGTTCGGCCAACTTTTCAGCCTTAGAGCTTGCCTTGGGGTCCGCGTGGCAGTTTTCACATAGCTGGGCCCAGGGAGGATTCTGGTGACCGCAGATGCCGCAGGCAGCCCATTCCGCCGGAGTCGCCAGGAAGATAGGTCCCGCCGTCTTCGCGGGCGCCGACAGGTTGTCCGTGACCGCCATGACGTGAGTCACCAGGTCTTCCTGCATGGGCTCCGGTTTAGAAGCCTTGGGAGCGGAAACTGTCTCCGGTTTTGCCGCCGGCTCTTTTTGCGGAGCCATGCCGGGAAGCGCACTCAAAGCTGCGTCAAAGACAAACGAGGGACTTGGTGGTGCGGCGGGTGTTGCCGCTTCTTCCGGCAATGTTGCCGCTTCCGATTTCCCGGAGATTGCGGGGATCGCTTCAGGCACCGTTGCTGCCGTGAACTTAAGCGCATCGTCTTCCGCAGCAGCCTGGCTCTCTTCCGCTTCCGAGGCTTGCGAGCGCTGATGCTCTTCCACCGTTGCGCCCAAAAGCTCCGCGAACCGTTCCAGCCGGATCACCTGGCGATCGTCAAATGCGTTGGGGCGTGAGGACAGTACTTCCAAAACACCCGCCAACCGTCCGGCAACGAAAACCGGAACGATGATGATCGATCCCAAATCGAGTTGCCGCGCCGCCGCGGCATCAATGCGCGGATCCGTCTGGGTGTCGGCGCAGTGCACCAGTTCACCGCTTCTCAGGCAGTAGCCGGAAAGTCCCGAATCCGGCCGGAGCTGCGCGCCCATATCGGGAGCCGTGCCGGCACTGGCCCGGCAGACCATGCCATCATTGTCGCCAATGGCGACCGCCGCACCGCTGGCGGAGGTGATCAACTGTGCCCGTTCGGCAATCAGTTGCAGCGCCGCTTGAAAATCCACTTCCTCGGACTCAATTTCCTCTTGCCGTGAGTCCAGATATTCCTGTTCCTGCTCTGCTTCCGGCGCGACGACGGCCGCGCCTGCGGCGAGGGCAATGGACTCGGCGCGGGAGTCCACGATGGAGGGAGCTTCGCTTGCCGGTGCTTCCAGGACAAACAATTCGTCGTGGGGAGCTACGCCGCGTGGATTGCGGCTGAGCCATTCCCGCAGCTGCTCGCGGGCGCTGGCAGGTACATCGATGAAGCGAATGCCGGCGCGTCCGCCCTGTCCTACCCAGGCCACCATGCCCGCGCTGGTTACGGGTTTGGGATCCCCGGGAAGTTCGATCCGCACATCGCCAACCGTACCGGGGGTGAGCGGCAAAAATGGCTGGATTGCCATGCCGGATTCGCTCAGATCGATAACGATGCCGCGCTGCCACTGCCTTTCAGCCGCAGTTCGGCCCAGCGCCACGTCCACCGTCAGCAACTGCGATCCGATAATGTTCTTGCGCCGGTTGCGCCGCTTATCCGCGCCCGATCCCGGCGACGGCACTTTGGCAGCCATTGCCATCGTTTACCTCAACCTTATGGGAATTGCCGCGGGCTGGCGTCGAATCCCGCCGCCACTTCCTTGGCGCGAGGCGCCGGCACCGGGCCGGCGGGAACCGGGGCCGGCCGTATCATGGCCTCTGCCCGCGTCTCGCTCTCGTCCGTCAATAGGCGTGCCGCCGTGCGCAGAGCCTCGACTTCCTTCTGAATCTGTTGCAGCTCCGCCTCTTTTTGTTTTAACACGTCAAAGATATTTTTCATCGCAAAGCTCCGCTCACCGTTCCGCCCAGAGCCGACTCCGGCCCCGGCGGGCCTTGGGCCGGGGTTCTGCTGGCCAGCAACACCCGATGTTCCTCTATATCAACGGATTAGTCAAAGGTAATCCCAGGAAGCGTTTCTGACAAGAGCCTCGCCCGCCGCGCCTGGCCGGCACGAGTCCAATCCGTGTGGCGGGCGAAACCGCGTGGCGAAAAGCCATAAATTGCCGCTGCTGTTCGCTTTTACGCGCCTTCTCTTGCCTCCATCATTTCCGGCACAGTGGCGAAAGTGAGCCCCATGTCCCGGCAGCGCCGGATCATGAGATCCGTAGCTGCGACGGTATGTCTGCGATCGGCGCCAATTGCCAGATGGCCGCCATCGTGCAGCAGAATCACGTCTCCACCGCGCGCCCGGCGCACCACATGGGCGGCAATCTTCTCCGGCGGTTTGGCGTTCCAGTCATAGCCGGTGATGCTCCACATGACGGGCGTCAGGCCCATCTGGCGCGCCACGCGCAACACCTGTGGACGCCGCGCTCCGAACGGCGGCCGGAAGAGCCGGGAATGTTCGCCCACCGCGGAGGTCAACGCCCGCTCACACTCCTCAAGTTGCAAACGAATCTGCGTGCGCGAGCAAAAGAGCAGATTGGGATGAGTGTGCGTGTGATTGCCAATGGCGTGTCCGGCGCGCGCTACGGTTTCGGCGATCCTGGGATGCAGGTTGACGTACCGGCCGACCATGAAGAATGTCGCTTTGACGCCATGCTTATCGAGCGCCTCCAGCAGTTCCAGGGTCTGGCTGTCATTGGGGCCGTCGTCGAAGGTGAGCGCGATTTGGCGGGCCGCGGCGGTGCCCCCGGTAAACGTGCGGCCGAACCATTGCGATCGCGGCGCCATCGCGCTGTATCCCAGCCCGGTCGCGCCCCCCAGGGCAGCCGTTGTCAGCAATGCGGCAATCATTTGCTTCAACCATGATTCTAGCAATAGAAACCCGTCGCCGGTCCTTGGCCCCCCGGCCTTCGGCAGGAAAAACCGTTTCCCGTTTCACGTTCGCCGTTGCAGCCATCCTCACTCGCTCTGCCTTCTGCCCTCCCGGCCGGCGGCGGGTTGAGACTGTTTACTCATTCCGCAATTGCTTCTCAAGCGCGTACACGCTATCCTGCCGGTTAGTCTGCTATGGCAAACCTTTTTGAACTGCCTCGCTACATAGCGATCGAAGGGCCCATCCGGGTCGGGAAGAGCACCCTGACCACGATTGTGGCTGAACGTCTCAATGCCCAATTGGTGACGGAACCGGAAGAGAATCCGTTTCTGCGCGCGTTTTACGATGGCGAGCCGGGAGCGGCGTTTCCCGCCCAGTTCGCATTCCTGATTCGCCGCTTTGAGCAGCTCAAGGCCTTGGATGCGGGGCCAAAACTGCGCCGCACGATTGTGGCGGATTATATCTTCGAGAAAGACAAAATCTTTGCCTGCCTGAACCTGAACGATCAGGAGCTCGAAGTATATAACCGCTATTACTCGATGTTTCATGCGCAGCTGCCCGCGCCCGACCTGGTCATCTACCTGCAGGCCACTCCCGAAGTGTTGAAGAAGCGGCTCAAGAAAAAACGCGCGCCGGGTGAATCCGCGGTCAATGACGACTATCTGGAAGCCGTGGTTCATGCCTACGAGCATTTTTTCTTTCACTACACCGCATCGGATTTATTGATCATCAATACCTCGGAAATCGACTTTGTGGACCGCAACCAGGACCTGCAGGAGCTTTTGCAACGGCTGGCCGAGTCGATTCGCGGCACCCAATACTTCCTCCCGCTGTCGACCGGCAACGGGGAAGCGG
>CAZUCM010000088.1:6225-10032 GCA_964619235.1 uncultured Terriglobales bacterium | reverse complement strand
GCCGCTGACGGCATTTCTTACGCCCGAAGGGTGGCCCTTTTATGGAGGCACATATTTCCCGCCGGAAGATCACTTCGGGCGCCCCAGCTTCAAGCGCGTGTTGCAGGCGGCGGCCCAGGCTTACCGGGAGAAGCGGAAGGAAGCGCTGGCTTCGGCGCAGTCGGTGATGGCGGCCATCGACGCCGAATCGCCGGCGGGGCATGCCGGCGAAATCCGACCCGCGATTGTGAATCAAATTCTGGCCGCGGCCCAGGCGATGTTTGATGCGGAACACGGTGGGTTTGGAACGGCGCCGAAGTTTCCGCATCCCGCGGTAATCGATCTGCTGATCGATCACTATGTTCGCACCGGCGATGCGAAAGTCCGTGACATGTTTACCGTCACCCTGGACCGTATGGCACGTGGTGGAGTCTACGATCAACTGGGGGGAGGCTTTCATCGTTACTCGACCGATGAACGCTGGATGGTGCCGCACTTCGAAAAGATGTCATACGACAATTCGGAGCTGCTGAAGAATTACGTACACGCCTGGCAGGCCACGGGGAACGCGTTTTTCGCCGAGGTTGCCGGCGGCGTGATTCACTGGATGGATTCCTGGTTGAGCGACCGTGAGCACGGCGGCTTTTATGCCTCCCAGGATGCCGACATTTCGCTGGACGATGATGGGGACTATTTCACCTGGACGCTGGCCGAGGCGCGGGAGGTACTGGGCGAGGAAGAGTTGGCGGTGGCGGCGCTGCGCTTTGACGTCAACGAAGTGGGCGAGATGCGGCACAATCCGCAGAAAAACGTGCTGTTTCAGCGCGCGGACGGGAAGGAAATTGCCCGCCGCCTGTCGCTTTCCCTCGAACGGGTGAGCGAACTGCTGCGTAGCGCCAGCCAAAAACTTTATAAGGCACGCTGCCGCCGTTCAACGCCTTTTGTGGACCGCACAATATACACGGGATGGAATGCATTGTGTATTTCCGCATATCTGCAGGCGGCGCGGGCGCTTTCGCTGGCCGAGCCGCGTCATTTTGCTCTGCGCTCGCTGGATCGCATTCTGGCGCAGGGCTGGTCGGTGGCCGGTGAACTGCAGCACGCGATTTCGTATTCCGGCGGAATCAAGCCCGCACGGCCGGGCACCGGCATGCTCGACGACTACGCATTTTTGACGCTGGCCTGCCTGGACGCATACGAAAGCACGGCAGACCTGACCTACTTCCATTTTGCCCGGAGCATTGCCGATGCCATGCTGAAGCGGTTTTCCGATATCGCCGGCGGAGGCTTTTTCGACCGCGATGTTTCCGCGCCGGAGAATTTCGGAGCCTTGGCCGCCCGCCGCAAGCCGTTCCAGGATTCGCCCACGCCGGCCGGCAATTCGGCTGCCGCAGTCGCACTGTTGCGCCTGCACGCCTATAGCAACCATGCGCGCTACCACGAAGCGGCGCAGAAAACATTGGAAGTGTTTGCCGGGGTGGCGGCGCAGTACGGAATTTTTGCCGCAACCTACGGGATTGCGGTGTTGTCTTTTTCCCGGCCGCATACGCAGGTGGTGGTGATCGGCAGTGACGAACGGGCAGAACGCTTGTATCGCGTCGCCGGCGCGTCATTCTCACTGACGCAAACGGTATTGCGGTTGACCGACAATGAAGTGGCTGCGCCATATCTTCCGCCCGCACTAGCCGAGACGATTCCCAATCTGCCGGGGATCAAGGGTGGGAAGAGCCAGGCGGTGGTATGTGCGGGATTTGCCTGCCAGCCGCCGGTGGACGATCCGGGGAAACTCGCGGATCAGCTGCGCCAGACATTGCTGGAACACAACTCGCCTGATGCTACGGCGGCATGAGTGAGACAGAGGTCATTGTATTTACTGAAATAACTTGTTTGCGAAATCGTTCTCTGCCTGGGCTAAATGTTCGGGACGGCCGAGGTCGCGCCAGTAGTATTCATCGGCACGAAATGCCAGGAGCGGTTCTCCCTGGCCTGCCAGCCGCAGGTAGGAAGGGATGATGGGAAAGACGCCGGCTTCTGACAGCAGGGAAAATATGCGCGGGGAGATCACATGGATGCCGGTAAAGGCCAGCGACTGCAGCCGGCCGGCGGGACGGACCAGTTCCGTCGTCTGCTCGCTGCCGGTACACCGGCCGCAAAGTTGCAATTGCTGATCGAACAACAAGGGCCGGGAGGTCGGCCGCTCCTGAACGGCGAGAGTGGCCAGCGCCTGATGGTCGAGATGAAATTGCAGCATGCGTTGCAGGTCGATCGAGCTGACTACATCGACGTTGTGCAGGAGAAAGGGTTCGTCCGAAGACGAAGAAGCTTCGAGAAAAAATGGAGCGGCTTTTTTCAGGCCACCGCCGGTATCCAGCAGTATGTCCTCGCGCGAGATTTCGATCCGCATGCCGAAGTTGCCCTGGGTGCGCAGATAGTCGACCACCAGATCCGCGAAGTGATGCACATTGACGATGACCTCGCCAATGCCGACGGAGCGCAGGCGCGCCAGTGTGATTTCCAGAAGCGTGCGGCCGGCAACTTCCACCAGCGCTTTGGGGCGGTCATCGGTGAGGGGCCGCAGGCGCGTGCCCAGGCCGGCGGCTAGGACCATGGCTTTCATTTGGCCATCTTCTCCAGCGCCAGATGCCGCAGAACCACGTTTACCCCGCTCTGGCCGCGCAAACGGGCGGCCACCTGCTCGGCCAGGAATACCGAGCGATGCTGGCCTCCGGTGCATCCGAACGATACCATCAGGTCCTTAAAGCCGCGGCTGCGATAATTGCTGACGCTGGCCTCCACCAGCGAGCATACATGGGACAGATATTGCTGAACGCTCTGCTGCTGATGCAGGTAGCCACTGACCGGAGCGTCTCTGCCGGTGAGCGCCTGGAAGCGTTCCTCGCGTCCCGGATTGGGGAGGCCGCGGGCGTCAAAGACGAATCCTCCGCCATTGCCACTCTCATCCTGCGGCGGGCCGCCGCGGTGAAAGGAAAAGCTGAAGACCCGCACCGTCAGGGTTTCTCCGGCAGGCGCCAGGCTTTGCCCATCCGCCGGGGCAGACATGCGCTGGAGGGCGTCCATCAAGGCCGGCAGAGCGATCGGCAGTTCGACATTCTGCAACAACCAGCGCACGTTCTTCAAGGCATAGGGCACGCTTTGCAGGAAATGCGTCTTGCGCTCGTACAAGCCGCGGAAGCCATACGCGCCCAGCGCCTGCATGATGCGCACATACACATAAGCGTAGTAGTGCCGCAGAAAACTGTCGCGATCCAGAGAGACGAAGGCGGCCAGGCGGTCGAGATAGTGATCGAGCAATTGTTGCCGCAGCTCCGGCGGCAGGTCGGCCTTGGCGACGAATAAAAGAGAGGCGATGTCGTATTGCAGTGCGCCGCGGCGGCCGCCCTGATAATCCACAAAATACGGACGGCCATCGCGCAACATGATGTTGCGCGATTGAAAGTCCCGGTAGAGGAAGTAATCGCGGCCGGCGGTCAGTAGGAAGCCGGTGAGGCGCCCGAAATCGTCTTCCAACTCCTGCTCGTTGAAAGGAACGCCGGCCAGCCGCAGAAAATAGTATTTGAAATAATTCAGATCCCAGGCGATGGACTGGCGGTCGAAACTGTCGCGCGGGTAACAAACCCGGTAATTCAAATCGCGGCCGGCCTCGATCTGGAAGCGCGGCAACTCGTCCACGACCTGGCGATAAGCGGTGACTGCCGCGGGCGCGATGTTCATGCCGTCGCGATTTCCGGACAAAAACTCGAAGAGGGTGGTGTCGCCGAGGTCTTCTTCCAGATAGGCGCCATGGGCCAGGTCTTCCGCGTATATCTC
>CAZUCM010000088.1:0-6215 GCA_964619235.1 uncultured Terriglobales bacterium | reverse complement strand
CGGGTGCGCCCCAGCCAAGCCCCTGCTTGTTTGGCGAAAGTGGCGGGAATATTCGAGGAAAGCGACGTTCTCTTCTTGAACGTCATATAGAATGCCGATCGCGCTTCTTCCGTCACCGGTCAGCCGGATGATCTTGCGCCCCGATCCGCCAAGCTCACCCTGCAGCGGCAACACCTGCTCCGGCGGCCGGTGAAAGTGCCGCTCGAAAAGTTGTTTAAGAACTTCCAAAGGGATCTCCAACTGATATAAGAAGTACCACAAGTCGCTGGCCTTCGGTCTTCGGCCGTCGGCCAGACAAGCCAGTTTACCGTTCACAGTTTACAGTTTGCAGCCGAAACTGGCGGCGCCGCGTTGTTGACCGCGGCCTGCACTGTGTGCTCCGGCAAGCGCACAGATGCCGCATGGAACGTGATTTTTTGCCGGTCTGGCCGCCGACTTCTCTATGTTTCCATGAACACCAAATGCGAACACGCCCATAGCGCTGTGGGAATGCTGTCGCGGGAGCGCGCGGTGACGATGAGATTGAATTCGCCGGTTACGGGAAGTTCTTCCAGAATTGAGTTGCCGGCCAGTGGCTGTACCAGGGCCAGATGCCGGAGGAAATCATAGATATCGGGGCTGCCGCTGTAACCGAGTGCGGCGAAAGACAGATCCGCGTCTTCGGCCATGAAGTGCCAGGCCAGGGAGGCGGCCAGAGTGATTTGCCGCTCATACTGCGATTCGGAGAGCTCTCCGGGCGCGGGATTATCGAAGACGATTCTCAACTTGGGCTCTTCTTCGCGGGCGTATTCGCGCACTTTCAGTTCGCCGGTCTTGGCGGTGGCCTTCCAGTCCACATGACGCCGCGGATCCTGCGGCTGGTACTCGCGAATGCGGTACAGGTCGTAACCACGGCCGCGCACGAAGGCTTCCCGCTCGCCGGCGATCACGGGCAGCACTTCCAGCGAAGTCTCCAGCGCGTCCACCGGAGGGTAGACGATCAGCTCCCGCACCAGTTCCAAGCGGCGCGTCTTTTTGAGAAAGGCAAAGGGGAAGCGGGTGGCCAGGGCGAAGGCCTCCTGCCGGTAACGCCCGCGATGCGGGAAGTTCAATTGGACGCCGGCGCTGGTGGTGGAATGCGCGGGGAGGTAAGGGAAATACACCGTCCCGGGAAAGATCGGTTCATCGGTGGCGGGGACCTTATCCTCCATGTGCATGTCGAGATCGGGCATGTTAAACCACTGTTCCTCCGGAGGACGCCACCAGGGAAAGTGGAAGACGGTGCGGCGTACCCGCAGCCGCCGGCCGCCGCGGGCTTTTGGCCGGGTGATGGCGATGGAAAACGAGGGCAGCAGATGCCGCTGATTTTTCAAAGCCAGACGCGCCTCGACCGGCGTACGGGCAAAAACATTGGCCGGCAGAATGACCTCCAGTTCCAGACCGCGCAGCACGCTCAAGGAGGCAAGGCCGGAGATGACGATCGCTGCCAGCATGGCCGCCACTACGATGAACAACAGGTTGTTGCCGGTATTAAGGGCGGCAATGGCAATGACCAGCACCAGGCCGAGGTAAGCCATGCCGCCGCGAGTGAGTTCGAAATCGATGACGTCGCGCAGCCGGGCGATGGCGACCCTGCGGGCCAGGTAGGGAACCGTCACCAGGCCGACGATGCCGGCCAGCAGAAGCGCCAGTGAAGCCAGGAGTAAGGTGGCCAGCACGTCGCCGGCCTGTCGGGTGACCGTCGAGTACACCGCCGCCAGAAACGCCAGCGTCAATCCGCCCAGGGCGAAGAAGAAGCGCTTCCAGGCCTCGCGTTCCGAGAGAATGGTTTGCAATAGAGCGCGCATATCAGCGGCAGGCCCTTCGCCGGTTGATCCACCAGAGCAGCAGCAGCAAAAGCGCGGCTGCCATCAGTACGGTTAGATTCATGTCGCGCATGAAGCGGAGCAGGCGGTGCCAGTGGTGGCCGAAGATATAACCGGTGCCGGAGATCGCCGTCACCCAGGCCGCCGCCCCGAGAAAATTGAAGAGCACGAACTTTCGCCAGGGCATGCGTAGTACGCCCGCCAGCGGACCGGCAATGATCCGCATGCCGGCAATGAAGCGGGCGAAGAAAACGGTTCCCGCGCCGTAGCGCAGGAAAAGGCGCTCGCCATGCTCGATGTGGGACTGGCGGATGCGGAAAACGTGCTTCCACCGCTCCAGCAGGGGACGTCCGCCATGATGTCCGATGGCATAGCCCAGATTGTCGCCCAAAGTGCAGGCCAGGGTTGCGACCAGGATGATCCAGGGCAGGTGCAGCCGTTCCTCGGAGAAGGCGAGGAAACTGGCGAAGAGCAATACGGTTTCCCCGGGAACGGGGACACCGGTGTTTTCCAATAGAAGCGCGCCGGCCACGGCCCAGTATCCGTGGTGCTGGAAAAACACCCGCAGCAACTCGAAGATGCGCTCTCCCATGGATTGGGATTATTGTACAGGCTTGCGCGAAGGAGGGAATTGGACCCCAGGCCCGAATCTGCCAACCCTATCCTTCGTGCCGCGAACGCGTTACCACCATAAGCAGGAGCCGGATGAGGCAATTCTTTATGGCCGGATCCGTGCGGGGGGTGCGCAGTAATATGCACGCTACCGCGACCAGGGCGTTGATCGCACCAAGTGCGCAAGATCAGGCGCGTAAAATATCGTGATACATGGGCAACCACAAGCGATTGGGCTGGTTCTTATCCTGTGATATCGCCTCTGTCGCTTCTGTAGGGAGCTGAAAAAGCTCCCTTTTTTTTGCGTTGACCGCCGGCCGACGCAGCTTTAAGCCACAAGTTCCAAGCCGCAAGCCAAACTGGATCGTTTTGGCATGGCGCTCGTGGCCGCTCCGGCCAACGACCGGCGACCACCTTCCTACCAAATGCCGCAGTTTTATTCCATTTTTTGTATTTTTTGGCGACTGGTACTACTATGGCCTTGTAACTCCTGCTTTTTGAATTAGTTGGGGTCGCGAGAATGCGAAACGGGCTGGCACCTGAGTTGCACTTAAATTCGAAGAAAGCGTGTGTTCCGCTGGCGGCATATTCCCCGAGCGCACGGCCGATGCAACCGGTGGCAAGAGAATTCACAACTCGTTTTGTGGCGGTTCTCCTGGCGATCCTGACCATCGGAGCGGCGACGTTTGCCGGCATCAATTTTGTCAAAGAGCGGGAATACCAGATCGCCTATGACGGAGTCTGGTGGATCGAGAGCGATGGCCACCTGAAGGCGCAGAAAGTGGTCCCCGATGGGCCGGGCGAGCATGCCGGCCTGCGCCCGGGTGATCTTCTGGTGTCCATTAATGGCCAGCCGGTTACGAGTGTAGTCGCCGTCAATCGTGTCCTGTTCTATTCCGGAGTGTGGACCAAGGCGGACTATAGCCTGATCCGCCAGGGCATTGCGATCCAGGTGCCGATGGTGCTGGCGCCGACCGACCGGTCCATGAATGCCGGCCTGCGCCTGATCGCTCTGATCTACCTGGGGATCGGCATATACGTTCTGCTGCGGCGCTGGACGGCGCCGCGCTCCACGCATTTCTATCTGTTTTGCCTGGTCTCGTTCATTTATTACGCCTTTCATTACACCGGGAAGTTGAATCAATTTGACCAGGAAGTGTACTGGGCCAACGTGGTTGCCGAGTTGCTGCAGCCGGCCTTGTTCCTGCATTTCGTTCTGGTGTTTCCGGAGAGGAAGGGAGTGGTGCGGCGGCACCGCTGGGTCGCCGCATTGGTCTATTTACCGGCCGCGCTGCTGCTGAGTATGCGGATAGGGGCCTGGGAGTGGGCCGAGGCCAGCGAGGTGCTGCGCTGGCAACTGGACCGGCTCTCCATGATGCACAATGCCACCTGGATGCTGCTGGCGGCAGTGGTTTTGTGGCACACCTATGAGCACGCAAGTTCGCCGATCCTGCGCCAGCAGATGAAGTGGGTGACGCGGGGGACAATTCTGGCCATCCTGCCATGGATCGTATATGTCGCAATCTACGTGAGCGGCGGCATTGCGGGGACGGCGGTCAAGCTGTCCGTGCTGTCGCTGGTGCTGCTGCCCCTGACCTTCGGCTATGCGATTTTCCGCTACCGCCTGATGGATGTGGACTTGATCTTCAAGCGGGGCGTGGCTTACACGCTGGCGGCCGGGGCCATTGTGGCTGTCTATTTTGGCACTGTAGCCGCGGCGGCGGAGCTGGTACATGCGCGCGTGCCCAGCGCCGGCACTGCCGGACTGGTGATTGCGGTTGCCGTTACCGCGCTGCTCTTCGATCCGGTCAAGAATTGGATTCAGGACCGCCTGGATCAGGTTTTCTATCGTAAGCGTTACGACTACCGGAAAACGCTGATCGCCTTTGGCCGCGAGCTCAGCTCTGAAACCGACCTGGACCGCATGTTGCGCGCCATCATCGACCGCCTGTCGAACACCCTGGACGTGGACCGGTGCGCCATCTTTTTGACCGGGGCCGAGCTGAATGATTACAGGCTGGGATACGCTTCCGGGCTTTCCGATACGCAGGGACTGGATTTGAGCTTCCTGCACGGCCACCCGGAAATGTCCGTCGGACACCTATTCTTCGATAATACGCACCAGGCGGTTCGCGAAAGCGCCTCGGCGCAGGAAACCATTGCCCGCCTGGACCTGAATTACTACATTCCCTGCACCGTGCAGAGCCGCACCATTGCGGTTCTGGGACTGGGCAAAACCAGGGATGGCGACTTTCTATCCAGCGAAGACGTGGAGTTGCTGCAGGCATTGGCCGATTATCTGGGAATTGCCATTCAAAATGCCCGGCTCTATCGCTCGCTGGCACAGAAGGTGATGGAATACGAACGGCTGAAGGATTTCAACGAGAACATTGTGGAATCGATCAGCGTGGGCGTTTTGGCGGTGGATCTGCAGGACCGGGTGGAGTTCTGGAATTCGCAGATGGAAGTCATGTTCGCCCGTTCGCGCGGTGAGGTGCTGGGGAGGCCTGTCGGCGAGGTGTTTCCGGCGCGCTTTGCCGAGGAGTTCTATCGCAATCGGCAAAATCCCGGCATTCTGAATCTCTATAAGTTCCGCCTGGACGCGCCGGCGGGAAACGCCCGTATCGCCAATATCGCCATCGCGCCGCTGGTGACCCGCCGCTTTGAAGTCATCGGCCGCCTGATCATCGTGGACGATATCAGCGAACGCATTGATTTGGAGTCGCAACTGTCGCAGGCGGAGAAGATGTCCTCCATCGGCCTGCTGGCCGCCGGAGTGGCGCATGAGGTCAATACGCCGCTGGCGGTGATTTCAAGCTACACGCAGATGCTGTCCAAGGAACTACGCGAAGACAGCAAGAAATCGGAGCTGCTGGATCGCATTACCAAACAGGTGTTTCGCGCCTCCGAGATCGTGAACAACCTGTTGAATTTCTCCCGTACCAGCGGCGCTGAATTTGCCGAGGTGGACGTCAACCAGATCATCCAGGATACGCTTGCCTTGCTGGAGCATCAGTTTAGAGTTTCCCGGGTGCGCGTGGAAAGGGAACTGGCTGCGAAATTGCCGCGCATCTACGGCAATACGGGGAAGTTACAGCAGGTGTTTCTGAATCTGTTTCTGAACGCGCGGGATGCGATGCCGGGCGGCGGTGTGCTGCGAGTGGCGACTGCCGGCGGCAGCACGGTCAGCGTGATGATCTCGGATACCGGCAGCGGCATTGCCCAGGAACATATCCGGCGCATCTACGATCCATTTTTTACCACCAAGACGGCCGTCAAAGGACGGCAGCGTCCGGGGACCGGCCTGGGACTTTCCGTCACCTACGGCATCATCCAAGAGCATGCCGGGAAAATCAGCGTGGAGAGTGAGTTGGAACAGGGAACGACATTTCATCTGGAATTTCCGGCGATCAAGAAGGCCGTGAATGCCTGAGACCGCCGCAAGAATCGCTCGCGGGCACGGAGCGGCCATACCGGCCGGATCCATCCTGATTGTGGATGACGAGGCCGCCATCCGGGAGTCGCTGCAGACCCTGCTCGAATCGGAGGGTTTCAGCATCGAAACCGCCACCACGGGAGAAGAAGGCCTGGCGCAACTGGCGGAGCGGATTTTCGATCTGGTGTTGCTGGATGTTGCGCTGCCAGACCGGAACGGCATTGACATGCTGGCCGAATTGCGACGGCGGGACGCCTCCGTCAATGTCATCATGATTACCGCATACGGCACGGTCGAGAATGCCGTACGGGCGATGCAGGCCG
>CAZUCM010000087.1:0-10235 GCA_964619235.1 uncultured Terriglobales bacterium | reverse complement strand
TCGGCAATGGAATTCGGCTGGCTGATTCCGCCCGGAGTGTAATAAAGAGCATTTCCATCGAGCGAATTGATGGTTACGCCCGCGGCCGCGTAGTCGGTGGCGCCCACCTGGTTGCCCGTCTGCGCGGGAGTCCCATCGGGCAGTGTGTCGAAGTTAATGTAGTTCCCGCCCAGGTTCGGCATGGGATAAGGCGTCGTGCTGGAGGAAATGGTTGCGTCTGCAGCGGCGTATACGGCGGCCGACAGAACTAAAAGCATCGTTATCGCGAGGAAGCGCAAGCGCATATGTACCACCTTATTGGAGGTTGATAAAACGATCCCGCTGGAGATATTTGGAATCAGGCGCGAATATAGAAAAACGTTGTTACATAATCGTGAACAATTCGTGAAAGCACCATGAAACTTTTTCGTCCGCAGTGCAAAACTCGTTTTCATCTCTACTGAGACATAATCGGTTGGTCACAGTCAGTTCATCCTTTGAAACCGTTATTATCTTCGCCTGTCTGTGATTGATACTCACCCTTTATTGTATCTATCCTTTTTTCCACAGTGTCTACTCACTTTCCCCCGAAACTTTCATCTCTAGTTCATCTTTTTTTAACCTTACTCGGCTACAAAGCGTTCAGCATCAACTCAGAATGTTCTACGGACAGGTCCTATACGGCGCCGCAAGGCGCCTCTGTGTCTGGCCGGGAGCCTCTGTTCCAATAACGGAAACCACATATAACCGAAGAGTAAGTGAACTTCAACCGAGTACAAACGAGTCGAATTACCAAAGGAGCACATTATGAAAAGTGTACGCAACTTAGCGGTGTTGGCGACAACGATGCTATGCGTGCTTGTACTGGGCAGCGTGGCTCACGCTGTCAACCCCACCGATTTAAATAACCTGATCAACACCAATCTCTGTGCGCGTTGCGACCTGAGCGGCGCGAACTTGAGCGGGATCAGCGTCGTCAGCCGGGACCTGGATGCCTCGGATCTCAGCGCCGCCAATCTCAGCGCCGCCAATCTCAGCAACACGGATATTGACGGAGCCAACCTCAGCGGAGCCAGTCTGAACGGAGCCAACCTCAGCGGAGCCGACCTCAGCAGCGCCGACCTCAGCGGAGCCGACCTTACCGGAGCCAACCTCACCGGGACGACCCTGGATGGGGCGACGCTGGATAACGCCATCTGGACCAACGGCCAGCCTTGCCTGCCCGGGTCCGTACAAACATGCTTGCAGTAGCACGGGTCCTACGAAAACTGATTGAACTCGGAATACCAGGAGCAGAAATGACTACGACACAGAAGAGAACATTCGCCGGCATCGTCTTTCTACTGATGCTGGCTGTCTGCGGCGCAACGGCCAACGCCAGCGTGCTCAAATCCCCTTATTTAATTTACCCCGGGAATAACACCCAGATGGAAGTGCTCTGGCAGGACACCGCCACGGAAACCACCAATACCCTCAGCTGGGGCCTGGACACCACTTACAGCATGGGCAGCGTGACGGTTGCCGAACTGGCTTCGACCTCGTCGGTAGCTCACCAGCATATGTACACCATCACCGGGCTGACCCCGAATACCAAGTATTTCTATCAGGTTGCTGATGCCACCAACGGCGTTTACGGAAGCGGTTCCTTCTACACCGCCCCCTCCGATAGCACGACTTCTATTCGGTTCATGGGCCTCGGCGATTCCCGCAGCTATCCTTACGCTCTGGACGCCCTCATGTACGCGATGCGCAAGTTCTACATGTCGCCCGGCAACAAGGACTATCAACGCCTCACCCTGCACAACGGCGACTGGGTCAGCACCGACGGCGAATCCTATTGGACCTCGCAGTGGTTTGATCCCACCAAAACCGACATCGTCAACTTCACTGCCAACACCCCTATCGATGGCTGCAAGGGTAACCACGATAACGGCGGCAGCTATCCCAACGGCTACAGCGCCACCTTCCCCAAGTATTTCCCCTTCCCCTATGTGAATTTGACCCCAACCGGGAAAAGCGACTCCACCGGGAACCCCTATTACAACAATTTGTACTGGTCCTTTAATTACGGTCCGGTACACGTAACCGTTCTCGATGAATATTCCAACTTCGCTCCCGGCTCTGCGCAATACACCTGGCTGGTCAACGATCTGGCCTCCGCCACTCAGCCCTGGAAGATCCTCATGTACCATGAACCGGCGTACTCGGCCGGCGCCGATGCGGACAATACCACCGTCAGAGCGCTCGAGCCTCTCATTACCCAGTACGGCGTCGATTTAACCTATTCTGGTCACAGCCACAATTACGCTCGTACCGGCGCCTATAACGCGGCCCAGGCGGGCGGCGACCAGATCGCGCTGAACGTGCCTCACTTCACCACCGGCGGCGGCGGCGCGCCCATCTATCAACCGGATTTTACCAACGCGGGAAGCTACCCCCACGTGATTACCGCCTGGCCGGCGTATGAGTTCATGACCTTCGATATCGAAGGCAAGACCCTTACCGTTACCGCTTACCAGGTTAACGGTGTTGCCAATGCCAGCGGTTCCGGAACCACGGCTACCAACCTGGCGGGCGTCTCCTATTCCCCGATTGAGACGATCGTACTCAATCACTTCACCAACGTAACCTCGCAGGTCAGCTCGGTTCTTTCCCCGATCACTTTGAATAGCTCCACCGGCAAGTACACCGGAACGCTGACGATTACCAACAACGGCAATGCCCTCACCGGCAATGTTGATGTCGTTTTGGACGGAATTCTGAATCTTGCGGGCATCGGCAACGCGAACAACCAGTACAGCTATGCCGGCCTCAACGGCTCTACCGCCGGAAAGGTGACCAGCAAGATCGCCCAGAACCCCGCTTGCTTTGTTCCTTTGAAGAACGGACCGGCTTGCACCGCCGCGCTCATGAGCGACGTGACTTTGGTGAATATAACCGGCTCCAACAACGGCGAACCGATGGTGCGGGCAACCACCAGCGGTCTGGCGCCCGGAGCGACCATCACGGTTCCGCTCACCTTCTCCAATCCGAACAATGAAACCATCACCTTCAACCCGGTTGTATATCAGGAATAGTAACCGGCTGTGGTAACGGTCTTACGGGGGCTTCGGCCCCCGTATTTCGCGGCAGCATCGGGACTGACTCGAAAATGGCAGCTGGGTGCGGGTGAGCAGTCATAGTGCAGGCATGCACCGGATGGTCGAGGCAGGAGACTTTGCTCATCTCATTGCCGGATATTCACCGAATATTAAAAGAGGCTGGGCGGCGAACATGGTATCAAAGTACTTTCCAGCCGAAGAGGACGGAGTGCAACCGATGTTAAACACTGCGGAGACGTCACCGCGGAAGTTCGTAGCTCGTCAAAGCGCCAGTAGTTTGATTCTGCTGCTTGTTCTTATCCTTGGGATGTGTACCTTGCTGCCGCTCGCGGGATTTGCCGCACCGGACAGCCCGGGGGCCGAAGGACTCAAGCAGCAGTCGCAGAGCGCCTTTCTTAAGGGCGATTATGCCCGCGCTGCGGCTTTGGATCTGGAAATAGCCGAAAAGTTTCCCGGCAGCCCGGAGCGCCGTTACGCCGTGCAGATGCTGGGGACGATGTACGAAGACAACATCGTTGACGTTAAAAAAGCAATTCAGTGGAATCGGGAATTTCTGGAAAAATATGCCGACGCCCGCCAGGTTCCCTTCTACCGGGATAAGCTGGCTACTCTGCAAAAACTTCTGGACCAGGAACAGGCTTACAAGACTTACCAGGCTATCCGGTTTGCCAATCTGAGCGACGAAGCCATGATTGCGAAGTTCGAGGCGCTCTTGAAAGAGCATCCCGGCTTTCTATTGAAGGACAAAGTCGAGAGCGAACTCGGCTATGCCTATGGCCGCTTGGACGAGCGCAAGAAGAGCGCCCAGGCCTTTGAGTCGATCGCTTCCGCGGGACCGGGCAAACTTTCTGCCAGTGACGGTGCGGCCTATCAAACCGCCGATCGCTACTGGCAGATGCGATCGAACTGGGCTGCGGTCGCCTGGACGGTGATCGGCGCCCTTTGGGCGGTGGTTTTATGGATGAAACCTTGGCGGCAAATCAGCTGGGCATCGGCAAAGAAGTTCTTGTTGTGGCCGGCTCTGTGGCTGGTGATCGCCGGTGCGGGCATGCCGCTTTTCTATTCGATTGAGACTACGGGCTATCCCATCGTGATCCCGGGTGTCACTGTCTATATCGCCATCGCGCTCAACTTCATCGTCCTTTTGTGGCTGGTGCTGCTGATGCATGCAAAGCTCTGGCGCTCGCGGCCCCGCACTCTGCGCTGGCTCAGCCCCGTACTTGCCTTGCTGATGACCACCAGCGTCTTCTATCTATGGGTCGTCTACCAGCCCAACGGACCTTTTATTGTCGACGTCTGCGTCGTCAAATACAACTATTGGAAGCAGGAGTTAGGGGAGTGGAAGAGTCGCATTCACCCCCAGAAGCAAACGGCGGACGGGCAGAACAAGCGGCCTGTGCAACTGCCGGAAGATCCTTCGCTAGAGGACAAATGAGCGACCGAGGAAAGTGGGAGAAATGAAGGGACGAATCCTGAAGATCAAGACCGGGTATAACCCGAACTCCAGCAGCATCGGAGTCGACATGGTTGCCTTCCTCACCGGCGGAGCGGCCGTGACGGTATTGTTCAACGCGATGGCCGCCATTTTGGCTGCGGCGAAGGCGCAGAAACTGGCGCAACCGCAAGAGGCGGCAGCACTGGCTGGCGCCGCCAGCCGGAAGGACCGGCGATAGGCATGAAGCACCGTCTGGAAACATTTGGAGGAGTCCTGGCTCTGGAGAACCCTCCCATGCTGGTGCATGTGGACAAGGACTTCATGCGCGAGCTGGGTTGCGAAGATAGCCCCCTATGGGACACCCCCGATACCGGTCTGCTCTCGGCTCCCCTGGAGGTGCATTTCTCGGTAACCAACTCCTGCTCGGCCCGCTGCCGCCACTGTTATATGGATTCCGGCGAGAAAGATACCGCAGAAATGAGCGGCGAAGACTTTCGCCGCGCGATCGACATGCTGGCGGAGATGGGCGTCTTCCACATCGCCTTGGGCGGCGGAGAGGCTCTGGAACGGCCGGACTTTTTCGAGTTGGCCGGCTACGTACGCTCACGCGGCATCGTTCCCAACCTGACGACCAACGGACTGCGGCTCACCCGCGAGATTGCGGCAAAGTGCGGCATCTTCGGCCAGGTCAATGTCAGCGTCGACTCCATCGGCCGCCCGGAAGCGGCCTGCAAGGGTCGCGACTCGCGCGCCGCCATGAAAGGGATCGACTTTTTGATTGAAGCGGACATAAGAGTCGGGCTGAACTGTGTAGTCACCCGGCATAACTTCGGCCAGTTGAGCGAAGTGCTCAGCTACGCCGCGGATCGCGGCCTTACGGATGTGGAGTTCCTGCGATTCAAGCCCTCCGGACGCGGCAAGCTGGACTATTTCGAACAGCGGCTTACGCCGGCGCAGAATCGGGAATTCTTTCCCCTGGTTCGTGACCTCGCCCGGCAATACGATGTCCCGGTCAAGATCGACTGTTCGTTTGTCCCCATGTTTTGCTGGCATCGGCCCGATAAAGAACTGATGGAGCAGTTTTCCGTATATGGATGCGAAGCCGGCAATGTCCTGCTGGGCGTTCGCTCCAACGGGCAGTTTGGCGGCTGCTCGTTTCTGCCCGGCAACGAAAACATATTTGAACTGCCGGATCTCTGGAAAAACTCGGAAGAGTTATCCCGCCTGCGCGACTGGACCGCCCTCGCCGGCCAGCCTTGTGGGGACTGCGGCTATCTGGACATCTGTAAGGGGGGCTGCCGCGCAGTATCGGCATTCGTTGCCGGCGATCGAAACGCACCCGACCCGGAGTGCCCGTTCGTGGCAGAAGAAATGGGAACTCCCCCAATCAACAGCTAAGGGAAGGTATCGACCAGTGCTATTCAGAAGGCTATTCCTGTGGTTCGCAGTTGCGGTTTTCTCTTTTGCCGTCCCGGCTTTCGCGCACGACCTGCCCATTGGAGGCTCGCGCTGGGCGGTGGGCAACAACTCCATTCTGGGTTTCATCGACCTTAAGTCCTCCTTGATGCGCGAAGTGAAGGTAATCAAGGAAGGACATTATGATGTTGACTCTCTCTCCAGTGACCAGCTTCAGCGAATTGCCACGGACGTACTTCAGCCGTATGTAAACCAGACTGTTTCCGTATCTATCAACGGTAAGACATACCCCGTCAAGGTGACCAAACTCACCAAGAACGATAACTATCTGTTCACTCTATGGGTAACGGTAAGCAACGTCAGCTTTGACCAGCCGGAAAACGCAATCAAGCTTTCCTACTCGATGTTGTCCGACGAAACCAGGCACGAGCATGTCAGCCTCGCCTTCGGATATGTGACCAATGCGACGGGAGATGCCCTGCAGACTGTCTTCAATACCGCGCCCCCGGCATTCCAGACGGTCTTCGACGCTAATAACCAGGTTTGGGACTTTTCGGTCAAAGGTGCCGCCCCGGCGCCGGCGGCAGCGCGGACCGGCGGTTCCCCCGCGAACACAGCACACACGGATGGCGGCAAGAATCCTGCGCCGCAAAGCGGCGCCTCTGTCATTACGGCAAAATCGGTTGCGGCCCCGGCAAGTGGTTCGCCCCAGCAAGAGTTAAAAAGCAGCTCCGCGATTTCCACCGGCCCGTCTCTCAGCGAACCCCCGTCCGGCGGCAAAGCTGATATCGCCGCCTCGCAGGAGCCGGTGAAAGGTTCCTTCTGGCCCACGGTTCGCCTGTTCGTGCCGCTTGGCATCGAGCACATTCTCACCGGATATGATCATATTGCATTTCTGCTGGGCATCATCGTAATCGAGTTGTCCATCCGGGAGATTCTGAAGATCATCACGGCTTTTACGGTGGCGCACAGCATTACCCTGCTTTTGGCCGCCTCGGGAACGGTCAGCCTGAATTCGCGGCTGGTGGAGTGTGTGATCGCCTTTTCCATCTGTTATGTCGCCCTGGAAAATATTTTCCGGAAAAAGGTGCACTACCGCTGGCTGATCACCTTTGGCTTCGGCCTGATTCACGGCTTCGGTTTTGCCAGCGCCCTGCGGGAGCTGCTGGTGGGAAAAACCCACTTACTGCTTTCGGTGCTCTGCTTCAACACCGGAGTGGAAATGGGACAGTTGATGCTCTTCTTTCTTCTGCTGCCCATTCTCTATCTGCTCAAAAAACAGCTGGGTTACCGCCTGGTGACCGTGGGCGCATCCGCTGTTATTTTTGTCACCGGTTTTGGCTGGCTGATGGAGCGGGCCTTCCGATTGCGGTTGTTGGGACTCTAAAGAAGCGCTGATTGCAGCGCCGGCGCCCCCGCGGAGGGCGGCGGTGCTACCTCAACTGAAACGTTCGGGTTCATAAGAATGACTCTTACACGCAGACTCATATCGAATTTTATCCGCAATTGTCTTGCGCTGATTGCCACGGCGTTGTTTTCCGGAATTCTAATGGCGGCTTATGCCGGCGTTGGAGGACGAATCGCAGGCACCGTTACCGATGCCAGCGGAGCGGTAATCCCCACGGCCACAATCGCGGTCACCAATACGGGAACGGGCCTGTTGCAGGTTGCCAAAACCACCGGCGTAGGTGCGTATTCCTTTCCCAGCCTTCCGGTGGGGCACTATACCCTGAAGATCACCGCCACCGGCTTTCGCCCTTATCAGCGTGGCGATATCGCAATCGATGTCGATAGCTCGCTGCTGGTGGATGCGCAACTCGATCTGGGAGAGACCGGGGAAACGGTCTCGGTGCAGGACTCCGGAATGGAGGTGGAAACCTCAAGCACGCAGCTGGGCGAGGTGATGCGTGCGCAGGAGGTCAGTTCCATTCCGCTGAACGGCCGCAGCTATACCGATCTGCTCTCTCTGCAGCCGGGCGTATTGCCCGCCACCACGCTGACGGCGGCGACGGTACAGGGCCTCGGGCAGACCGTATTTTCGCCCTCCGGCGACCTGAATCCGGGCATGCTTTCCATCAACGGCCAGCGGGAGTCCGCCAACGGATATATCGTGAACGGCACCGGCGCTGAAGAAAAAGGCAGCATGGCGGCCGCCATCATTCCCAACCTCGATTCCATAGCCGAGTTTCGCATTCTCACCGGCAATTACGACGCCCAGTACGGCAACTACAGCGGCGGACAGATCAACGTCGTCACCAAATCCGGCACGCAGCAGTACCACGGCGATCTCTTCGAGTTCTTGCGCAACACCGCCCTCGATGCGGCGCCTCCGCTCTCCGATGGCCGTAGCCAATTCAAGCAGAACCAGTACGGCGGCACCCTGGGCGGTCCGGTGGCAAATAAGATTTTCTTCTTTGCCGATTATCAGGGAACCATGCAGACGGAAGGGGTTCCCTCCGGCGTGATCACCGTTCCCTCGCTGGCCAACCGCCAGGGAGACTTTTCCGCCGATATCAGTTCGCTGACCGGCAAAGTAAGTGGCCCGTATCTGGCAAGCCTCCTGACAAACGAGTTGGGCCGTCCGGTCTGGGACGGAGAGCTGTACCAGCAGGTCTTTCCGGATGGACAGATACCGCAAAGCGCCTGGTGCGCTCCGGCGAAGTATCTGTTGCAATCCATTCCCTCGCCGAATTACTCCGCCATTCAGTTCAGTTCGTCGGCTTACAACCAAAGCTTGAATGACAACAAAGGCGCAGTTCGTATCGATGCCGGCACCGGTGTGGGCGCCCTGTCCTTGTATTACGCAATCGACGATTACACAAACAATAATCCATACCCGACGGCTCAGGGCGGCGCCAGTGTGCCCGGATTCAACGCGCTCAATCTGGGGCGATCGCAATTGTTCACCCTGGGAATCACCAAAGATCTTCACGAGCACTGGCTGAACGATTTCCATGCCGGCTATATGCGCGATCGAACCGATCTGGGGCAGCCCCAAGGCGGCCTCGGCGTCAACCTGGCGACTCAGGGATTCGTCACCGGTGCGGCTTCGAACGGAATTGCAGCCGGGGCCCCGCAGCTGGAAGGCATTGAAAACGTCGCCTTCAACAACTTCACCATCGGTGTGGTTCCGAACACCTACGGCCAGAGCAATAATTCCTTTGAAGTGCGCGAAGGCCTTTCGGCGATCACCAGCTCGCATACGATTCAGTTCGGCGTCCACCTGGAATACGATCAAGTCAACACGCATCCCAACGCTCAGCTCAACGGCAGCTTTCAATTCTATGGAACCGAAACCGGCAACGATTTTGCCGATTTTCTTCTGGGAGCCCCCAGCCAATACAATCAGAACGCGCTGCGGCCGTTTTATGGACGCAACAAATACGCCGGACTGTATGCCCAGGACTCCTGGCGGGCGCGAACCAATCTGACGCTGAATTACGGCCTGCGCTGGGACCGGATCGAACCGTGGTATGAGAAATACAACAACCTGGAAACCATCGTGCCCGGAGAGCAGTCTACGGTCTTTCCCTCGGCTCCTTTGGGACTGGTCTTTCCCGGCGATCCGGGCATACCGCGAACCTTGGCGCCCGCGGGAAATCTCAACTTTGCGCCTCGCCTTGGCATTGCCTGGTCGCCTTCCGTCCCGGATGGCCTGCTGAACAAGCTCCTGGGCGGAGCGGGACGGAGCAGCCTGCGTGCGGGCTACGGGATTTATTTCGTCAACGTTGCCGAAGAGACGCTGGGCCTGATTAGCGACAATGCGCCTTACGGTTACACCTATACCAGCCCCGCCCCTCCGCTCTTTGCTTCTCCCTTCGTTGACGCGGCCACCGGCAATTCGGAAGGTCAACGATTTCCTGCCAACCTTGCGCCGTTGAACGTGTCGCCGGGCAATCCGGACGCCAACGTAAACTGGTCGCAGTTCGAGCCGTTGAGCGCCATTCCCGCCTATTCACCCGCCAACCGCACGGCCTACACGGAACAATACATGACCTCACTGGAACGGCAGATCGGCGGCCGGGCGATTCTGAGTGTTTCCTACGTCGGTAGCCAGGCGCATCGGCTGTTGCTGCTGGAGTCGGCCAATCCCGGCAATGCCGCCCTTTGCCTCAGCCTTCCCGGCTGCGGCCCGTTTGGGGAAGGCGGCACCTACGTTGACGCCTCGGGAAATACGGTCAACGGCACGCGCACCACCCTTGGCCCCGGTTTTGGCGAGGTCAGCTATCAAAAAGGCATAGGGAACTCCAACTACAATGCCTTGCAAACCAACCTGCGTTATGCCGGCAAGCGCCTGGGACTGA
>CAZUCM010000086.1:0-10254 GCA_964619235.1 uncultured Terriglobales bacterium | reverse complement strand
CGGCGCTGCCCGAGGCCACCCGGCAGATCGAGGCGGAAATCGCCAGGCTCGGCGACAACGTTGAGCCTCCCAAGCCGGCGGCCGTAGCGTCGTACCCGGCACAGAACATCGAGGTGCAGGAAATCTATCTTTCCCGGCTGAAGGAGATCGTCGATCTGGCGGTGATTAAGCAGGCGGGTCTGAAGGTGGCCTTTGATCCGATGTGGGGATCGGGGCGCGGCTATTCCGACGCCTTATTGCGGGAGAACGGCATCGCCTGCACTACTGTCCACGATGTGCGCGACGTGCTCTTTGGCGGTTCCGCCCCCGAGCCCGACGATCACCTGCTCGAAGACCTGCGCTGCGCTATGCGTGCCGGCGGCGCCGGAATCGGTATTGCCACCGATGGTGACGCCGACCGCTTTGGCATCGTCGATGCCGATGGCGCCTTCCTGCAGCCGAATTACGTGATTGCTTTGCTCTTTGACTACCTGGTGGAGACCCGCGGCTGGCGCAACGGGGTGGCGAAATCCGTGGCCACCACCAACCTGATCAACGCCCTCGCCGAGGCCCATAAGGTCGAACTCTTTGAAACCCCGGTGGGATTCAAGTACATCGGCGAACTGATTAAAGCCGACAAAATTGTCATCGGCGGGGAAGAGAGCGCCGGGCTTTCGATCCGGCATCATGTTCCGGAGAAAGATGGCGTCCTGGCCGGATTGCTCTGTTGTGAGATGGTGGCGCGCCGGAAGAAACCGCTGCGACTCCAGTTGCAAGAATTATTTGCTAAAGTTGGTTCCTTTTACCCCCTCCGGGAAAACTTCCGCTTGACGCCGGAAGTCAAAGAGAAGTTCACTGGGAAACTGGGGTCCGAACCGCGCGAGTTATACGGCCGTAAGGTGGCCGAAGTAAATCGCAAGGACGGACTGAAGCTGGTTTTCACCGATGGCGCCTGGATCTGCTATCGGCTGTCCGGAACGGAACCGGTGGTGCGCGTTTACTCGGAGGCACGCAGCACCGAAGACCTGAAGAAGCTGAGTGCGGCGGCCAAACAATGGATTTTCGAATAGCGGGACGTAAGGGTACGAACACGGGAAGGGATCTGATTGCGGCGGTAGATGGAGCCGGGCACAACGGGAGCCGTCTACTGGACCGCCTCGGCGAGTTATTGCTCCGCTGGCGCCGGCGATTGGTAGCCGGCGGCATGTGCCTGCTGGGAATTTGGCTGGCCTTCGGGGTCATCTCCGGCCCTAACGGATGGATGGCCTATCGCCAAAAGAAGAACGACAACCGGAGGCTGCAACAGGAAATCATTCAGTTGGAAAAAGAAAATGAGGACCTGGAGCAACACGTCACCAAGCTTAAGAACGATCCCGACGCCATCGAACAGGTAGCCCGCGAACAACTGCGTTACGTCAAACCCGGCGAAATTGTTTACCTGCGGCCCGAAAAAAAGGAACCAGCGGCGCCGGCTCCCGCCACCGCGACAGCGGAAAACAAGTAATAAGCAATTTATTACTTGTTACCCGGCCTCGAGACCCCTTCCATCGGCGAACTCGCCGTCGCATAGAGCTTGCGCGGCATGCGTCCGGCAAGATATGCGGCATGGCCGCCGATGACTGCATGACGCATGGCTTCCGCCATCAGGATGGGATTCTCCGCACCCGCGATGCCGGTGTTCATCAGCACACCGTCGTATCCCAATTCCATGGCAATCGCGGCATCCGAAGCCGTCCCAACTCCCGCATCGACAATCAAAGGGACCCCTGTGATCAGCTCGCGCAGAATACTCAAATTGGCCTGGTTCTGGATGCCCATGCCGCTGCCGATGGGCGCTCCAAGCGGCATTACCACACTCGCTCCAACATCAATCAGCCTCTTGGCAAACACAATGTCATCAGATGTATAGGGAAGAACAGTAAAGCCTTCCTTTACCAGAACCCGGGTGGCTTCCACGGTTGCCGCCACGTCGGGGTAAAGCGTGGCTTGATCGCCGATGACCTCGATCTTCACCCAGTCGGAAAGTCCAACTTCCCGTCCCAGGCGGGCGGCGCGGATGGCTTCGTCGGCGGTGTAGCAGCCGGCGGTATTGGGCAGCAGAAAATACTTTTTGGGATCGATGAAATCCAGCAGCGATTCCTTGCTGCGGTCCAGGTTGACCCGGCGCACTGCCACAGTCACCATTTCGGCCCCGCTGGCCTCGATGGCGGCTTGCGTCTCTTGTCCAGACTTGTACTTGCCCGTGCCGACAATCAGACGGGAGCGGAAGGAACGGCCTGCAATAACTAGCTCATCCATGAAATAATTATACCGAGAATGGGAGGTGGCAAATGCGCCGACTGCTCACAACAATCATGGCGGCGGTGGTACTGCTCGGATTCCAGCCATGGTTCCTCACTTTGACCCATGCTTCTCAGGCGCCACCCGCTTCCACTCCGCCGGCGCTACCGCTTTCCCTTAAGGTTGGCGATATCGCCCCGGACTTCACCTTGCGCGACCAGAGCGGGAAGGAAGTCTCGCTCAAGGATTTTCACGGCAAGAAATCGGTGGTGCTGGCCTTCTATGTTTTTGCCTTTAGCGGTGGTTGAACGAAGGAGATGACGGCATTCCAGCAGCATTTGACCGAGCTGGAATCCGCCAACACCCAGGTTCTGGGTGTCAGCATGGACAGCACCTTCGCCAACAAAGCCTGGGCCGAACAGATCGGCATTCAGTTCCCGTTGCTGAGCGACTGGGGCGGTGATGTCACGCACCTGTACGGCATCTTCAATCCCAGGAATCGCGCGGCGCGGCGGGCGACATTTCTGATCGATCCCAACGGCAAGATTGAGCATATTCAAGTCGACGCCGCCGCCATCGACCCATCGGAAACCGTTGCCGTTTGCGCGCGAAGGAAGCTGAAGGAGTAGCAGCTAGTGCCCGGTAATAAGGGTCTGGGGACCGGGACCGCAGCCGGCATGACCTGGGAACGGATTCCTCTGCAATACCTGCGCCAGATGCAGGACGGTAGTGCCCGGACAAAAATGCCGGATTTGCGAGCGGCAGGAGAAGCCGTCGGAGATCACAACCATATCTGAGCCGCCGGCCGCGATGGCCGGCGCCAGCACCCGCTGCATCAGGGCGCGGGACAACTCATATTTGTCCTTGGCATAGCCAAAGGCCCCGGCCATCCCACAACACCCCGCATCCAGGACCTGCACTTGCAGGCCCTGGATCTTCCGCAACAAGGCAACTTCATTTTCGATTCCGGCAATTGCCGTCTGGTGACAGTGGCCGTGAAACAAGGCATTCACGGCAGAAACCTCAGGTGCGAACTCGGGAAATTCGCGCTGCAGGAACTCATCCAGCAGCAGGGAATTCTCAGCCAACCGCCGCGCCCGCGATTCTCCGGGAAAGAGCCTGGGCAACTCATCGCGGAAGGTCAGGATGCACCCCGGCTCCAGTCCTACGACACAGACACCTCGTTCCACATAAGGCCCCAACGCCTGCATCACGCCGCGTAATCGCTGTTTCGCCAGGTCAAGCATCCCTTGCTCGTAGAGCGGACGGCCGCAACAGAGCGGCTGCGGCGGGAGGGTTACGCGGCATCCGGCCTGCTCCAGAACGCACACGCCGGCGATGGCAACTTCGGGTTCAAAATAATTGGTGAAGCAGTCCGGAAACAGCAATACTTCCGGACCATTGGGATTCGCGGTGACATGTCCCGCAAACCACTTCTTAAACGTGCCTCTGGCGAACTCCGGCAGCCGGCGTTCGCGGTGAATTCCAGCCAGCCGCTTCGCCCAGTCGCCCATCCACGAATGCGCTACCGCATTGACCAGCCGCGGCATGCGCGCCGCCAGCGGCGCCCATTCGTTGATCCGGCCAAACAACTGCGCCGTCATCGGCCGCCGATGAGCGCGGTGATAATGCGCGAGAAACTCCGCCTTGTACAAGGCCATATCCACTGCGGCAGGGCATTCACTCTTACAGGCTTTGCATCCCAGGCAGAACTGAAGGGCGTCATACAATGCCCGGTCATTCAGGCCGTCCGGCAGGATTCCATCGTCACTCAGGGCCTCGAAGAGCAGCCGCGCCCGTCCGCGCGTTGAGTAGAGCTCGTTGCGCGTAACCATGTACGAGGGACACATGCTGCCGCCCTCCAGCTTGCGGCACTTGCCAATGCCGATACAACGCGAGGCCGCGCCGGCCAATCCGCCGTCTTCGCTGAAATCGAAATGTGCCGGCACCGTCCGAGGGCGATATTGCGGGCCCAGCCGCAGGTTGGCATCGAGCGGATTAGGATCGACGATGTTGCCGGGATTCATACGGCCGTCGGGATCGAAAATCCGCTTAAACTCCCGAAACGCCTCGATCATCCCGGAGCCGAAGATGCTGGGCAGCAGTTCGGAGCGGGCCACGCCGTCGCCGTGTTCGCCGGAAATCGATCCGCCGAATTCTCCCACCAGCGCGGCAATCTCAACCATGGCCGCGCGGAAAGCCTCCACCCCTTTCGTGCTGGCAAAATCGAAATTGATGCGGCAATGGACGCAGCCCTCGCCGAAATGGCCGTAATACATAAAGACCTGCAAACCGCGTGCGGCCAGCAACTGGTTGAATCGGCGCAGATACTCGCCGAGCCGCGCGGGAGGAACGGCGGCATCTTCGGCTCCGGGCCAGCAGCGCGGGTGACCCGGCCGTGGCGCCCCTGTGCCCAATCCCGACTCCCGCAAGCGCCACACCGTGTCACACTCGACGGGATCAATCAGCAGCCGGGTGCCGATGCAGCCGCGCGATCTCCATGCCTCCTGTAACAAGGCATCTCCCCGCGCGCGCGCCTCGCCGGCGGTGGCCCCGCCCAATTCGGCGATGAGAAATGCGCTTCCCTCCGGCAACAGGCGAAGCGCCGAATATCCCTTCTCCCGGCCAAATTCAACCAGGTTATGGTCGAAGGCTTCCAGAGCTTCCGGCAGGTGTTCCAGGATCCACGGAACCTGATCGGCCGCGGAATAGATGTCGGCAAAACCAAGAACCGCCAGCGTCACCGCCTGGGGACGCTGCGCGAGCTTCAGGGTCGCGCCCAGCACCAGCCCCAAAGTGCCTTCGGAACCCACCACCGCCCGCGCCAGATTGAATCCGTTTTCCGGCAATAATTCATCCAGGTTATAACCGGAAACCCGCCGCGGAATATGCGGGAATCGTTCGCGGACAAGATCGCCATAGCGGCCGGCAAGCGAACGGAGAGCGGCATAGATTTCCGTTTCCCGCCCGGCGGCGCCCGCGCTGGTTTGCCGTCCCAACTGAAGACGAGTGCCGTCGTAGAGCAGCACATCGAGTGCGGAAACATTGTCGGCGGTCTTGCCATAGGCGGCTGAATGCGCGCCGCAGGAATTATTGCCGATCATGCCGCCCAGGGTGCAGCGGTCCTTGGTGGCGGGATCGGGAGGGAAGAACAGCCCATAGGGCGCAAGCCGGTTATTCAGCTGGCTCTGAATCACGCCCGGCTCGACCACCGCCTGGCCATTCTCCGTGTCGACAGAGCGAATGGCGGTCATATAGCGGGAGAAGTCCAGAATCAGCGCCGCATTGCAGGTTTGTCCGGCCAGACTCGTGCCGCCGCCACGCGCCAGCAGCGGAACTCCGTTTTCGCGCGCCAATGCGACCGCTCGCATCACGTCATCCACATGCCGGGGACAAATAACGCCCACCGGTATGCGGCGATAATTGGAAGCATCGGTCGAATACGCTGCCAGCGAGCCCGCATCGAAGCGCACATCGCCTTCGATTCTGCGGCGAAGTTCGGATTCGAAGAACCGGCTCACAACTTACAGTTTACAGTTTGCGGCCGGAGGAAATCGGCGGCAGCTTGCAATTTGCGGTATGTGGCAACCGGGGTTTTGGTTGGCTGCAAACCGTGACCTGCAAACCTCGATTGTCCCACTCAGTCCTTACGGAAATACTCCAGTATCGCCTCCGCCTGTGGCCGGGTGACAACGGCAGCCAGAGCGGCGGCGTCGGCGTTCTTCACCGCCTGCAGGGATCCGAAGTGTTCCAGCAGGCGGCGGGTGGTTTGCTCGCCGATGCCGGGGATTTCGCGCAGTTTGGTGGTGCGATCGCGCATGGCACGGCGCTTGCGATGGAAGGTGACGGCGAAGCGGTGGGCCTCATCGCGGATCAACTGCACCAGATGGAGGACCGGCGAATGATGGTCGATCACCACCGGATCGGCCTCCTGCCCCAGGACGTAAATGATCTCCTCCCGTTTGGCGATCGAGGCCACCGGCTGGTTGGTAATCTCGAGGGATTCCAGCGCTTCGGCGGCGGCATGAAGCTGGCCCAGGCCGCCATCGATCAGGATCAGGCTGGGAAATGGCGTGCCTTCCTCCTTCAACCGCTGATAGCGGCGCGTAATGACCTCACGCATCGAGGCGAAATCGTCCACGCCGGCAACCGTACGGATGATGAATTTGCGGTAATCGGATTTCTTCATCTGTCCGTCCTCCCAGACCACCATGGAGGCAACCGTTTCCGCGCCCTGAATGTGAGAGATATCGAAGCACTCGATGCGTTTGGGCGCTTCCGGCAGAGTGAGCTCATCTTGCAGGGCTTCGGCAATCATGCGCGCGCTGGGCTTCATCACTCGAAAACGCTGATCGTAGGATTGCTTCGCATTCTTCGCCGCCAGGTCCACGAGTGAGCGTTTTTCGCCACGTTGCGGAGCCAGGATATGGACATGACGGCCGCGCAATTCGGCCAGCAACTCCTGCAGCGTTTCCCGGTCTTCAAAGTCCGCCGGCACATAGATGTTGTGCGGAACATATTGCTGATCGATGTAAATCTGTTTCAGCAGGGAGGAGAAGAACTCACCGGGCGAAAACTCATCGCCGGCATTCAGACCGGGCAGCTCTTCCCAGAAGAACTCCCGCCGGTCCAGAATTCTTCCGTCGCGCATGTGGAAGAGGTTGAGAGCGAGCATCTGATTTTCCAGGTGATACCCGAAAACGTCGGCGTCGTCTCCACCGGCATTGTCCATACGCTGGCGCCCGCCCAACTGCTCGACGGTGGTGATCAGATCGCGGTACTTGGCCGCCAGTTCGAACAGTTCGGCATCGGCGGCGCGCTGCATTCGCTCCTTCAGCGAATTCGTCAGATCCGCCGCTTTGCCCTCCAGAAACAGCCTTACGTCGCGAACTCTTTCGGCATAAGCTTCCGGCGTAGTCAACCCCTCGACGCACGGTCCCAGACAGCGGCCAATGTAGTACTGCAGGCAGGCCCGGGGATGATAGTGGCGCAGGTCCACATAACAGGAAGGAACCAGAAAATGCCGATGTATCAGCTCGACCACCCGATGCGCCAGGCTGGACGGCAGATACGGGCCAAAATATGCGCTGCCGTCTTTTTTCAGGCGGCGCGTAACGTACACGCGCGGAAATCGTTCGCCCAGCGTAAGTTTGACGTAGGGATAAGTCTTATCGTCGCGCAACATAATGTTGAAGCGCGGCTGTTTTTCTTTGATCAGGTTATTTTCAAGCGCCAGCGCCTCCTTTTCGTTGTCTACGACGATGTACTCGAGGTCGACGGCCTCCCGCAGCAGGGAACCGGTCTTGGCATTTTCCGCCGCGGATTCCAGAAAGTACGAGCGCACACGCGCCCGTAGATTCTTGGCTTTGCCTACATAAATGACTTCGCCTTCAGGATTCTTGTACAGGTAGACGCCGGGAGAAGTCGGCAGCGAACGGATTTTCTCGTGGAGGTCCATGAAAACCGCGGGATACGGTTATGGTAGCAGAGCCGCACCCCGGGAACGCGGACGCCTGCCCCGGCCTGACAAGGGGCTGGAGCGTCTGCATGTTGGCCGTTTCGCAAGAATTCAAGTTACTCAACCTTCTCAACCAGCTCAACCATTGCGCGAAAATTTTCCCAAATTGGAACACGCATCGCTTGATGCGCACCAAGAGTCGATTCGTCTCGGAGCAAGATTGCCATGCGTGGGGAGTAGTCCTCCTATTTTCAAAGATCTCCGAACCGCACCATCCCCTTGGGGATGCACGGTCCACAGCCGGCGTTTATCATGCTACCGCGGTAGGTTGCAGTCAATATTGTGGAAACGAGATTTTTGGTGGGGAAGCAAGACGCACCGGTTTGCGGCCGGGTCAAAGAGCGTGCGTGGAAGCTCCTTTTTCGATACTTCCGAAAGGTGTCATGCAGAGCGGAGTCCGTCCCACGGGGCGGGAGAAACGGAGTCGAAGCACCTATGCCTTCTTTTGTGCTCTCGAATAAGCGCGGGTGCACGCGAAAAGCATAGGTCCTTCAGCTCGGGCCTCCGGCCCTCGCTTAGATGACACCCGTTGGAAGAACAGAATCCAGTTCTCACGCAGGCTCTAACTACCTTCGCCCGTCGCTGAATCCGACAAATACCGGTTCCGGTTGGAGTTCGATGCCGAAGCGGGCGCGCACGGCGGCCTGAATCTCATCTTTCAGGGCAAGCACGTCGCTGGCCCTGGCGTTGTTACGATTCACGATGGCCAGGGCGTGCTTACGGGAAATGCCGACGGGGCCGTGCTCATAACCTTTGGCAAAGCCGGAATGCTCCACCAGCCATGCGGCCGGAATTTTGCGCTGTGAGGCCAGCCCCGGATAACTGGGCACCGACATCCCCAGTTCATAGACCCGCCGTTCCAGTTCGGAATACTGCTCCGGACTGAGCACCGGATTCCGGAAAAACGAGCCGGCACTGCGGCAATCCTCATCGCCTTCCGTCAGCAACATGCCCTTTTCGGCGCGGATGTTGCGCACGGTGTCACAGGTCTCCACCAGGCTTGGAGTCCGTCCGTCAAAGCGTTTCTTCAGATCCGCATAAGCGACGCGGGCCGGGCCGCCGGGAGTCAGCGCGAAGGTGACTCGCAGGATGATGTAACGGCCGCCGGCGCTGGTATTGAACACGCTGCTGCGGTAGCCGAATTTGCAGCAAGCATTGTCCAGCATTTCAATCTCGCCGGTGGCAGTATCCAGGGCCTCTATGCGACAGATCGTTTCGCTGACTTCCTGGCCGTAAGCGCCGATGTTCTGCACCGGAGATCCCCCGACCTTACCGGGAATTCCGCTGAGGCATTCGACGCCGGCGCAGTTGCGCACTACGGCATAACTCACGAACGAGTCCCACTCTTCCCCGGCGCCGGCGGTAAACAACAGCTTCTGGCCGGCGGGTTGCTCCGCCACTCCCAGGATATTGATCTTCAATACCAGCCCGGGAAAACCCGCATCGGCAACCAGCAGATTGCTTCCGCCACCCAAAATGAACAGCGGCAAGCGATGCTCGGCGGCCCACATAGCGGCCTCACGCACCTGTTCGGCGGTCGCGGCCTCCAGAAAATAGCGCGCCGGACCTCCGACGCCCAACGTCGTCAATGGAGCCAGCGGGATGTTTTCGAGAACAACCATAAGGTGGTTGGTGGCTCGCAGCTCTATTCCCACTCGATGGTTCCGGGCGGCTTCGAGGTGGTGTCGTATACCACGCGATTGATTCCCTTGATCTCATTCACGATGCGCGTGGACATACGCTTCAATACATCCCAGGGCAACTCGGCCACGTCGGCCGTCATGCCATCGTCGGAATGAACGGCGCGGATCGCGCACGTGTAAGCGTAGGTTCGTTGATCCCCCATTACGCCCACCGACATCACCGGCAACAGCACGGCGAACGACTGCCAGATCCTGGTATAGAGCCCGGCTTTCTTGATTTCATCGACTACGATTTCGTCGGCGGCCTGCAGTAAAGCGATTCGATCGGCGCTGACTTCGCCCACAATCCGCACCGCCAGCCCCGGTCCGGGGAAGGGTTGACGTTGCAAAATCTCTTCCGGCATATGCAGGTCGCGGCCGATACGCCGCACCTCGTCTTTAAACAGATCTTTGAGCGGTTCGATGAGTTTGAGCTTCATCTTCTCCGGCAATCCGCCCACATTGTGATGGCTCTTGATCGTCTGCGAAGGGCCGCGTACGGATCGCGATTCGATCACGTCCGGATAGAGCGTGCCTTGCACCAGGAACTCGACGTGACTTTGTTCTTTGGCAATGCGCTGCGCCTCCTCCTCGAAGACCTCGATGAACTCGTTGCCGATGATGCGGCGCTTCTTCTCAGGATCGTTCACGCCGGCCAGTTTCGTAAGAAAGCGCTCCGTCGCATCCACGGCCACCAGGTGCAACCCCAGCTTGTCGCGCAAATTCTGCTGAACTTTGGCGAATTCGTCCTTGCGCAGCACGCCGTTATTCACGAAGACGCAGGTCAGGCGGTCG
>CAZUCM010000085.1:2907-10256 GCA_964619235.1 uncultured Terriglobales bacterium | reverse complement strand
CGTGCTGGAGGAGGGCGCCTTTATGCGCCTGGGCGGCACCCGCCCGCTGAAGGTCGATCTCCGGCTGATTACGGCCACCAATTCCGACCTCAAAAAAGCCGTGGCCCAGGGAACGTTTCGCGAGGATCTTTTCTACCGCCTCAACGTCGTTCCCATTCTGCTTCCGCCGCTGCGCGAGCGCAAAGAAGACATCCTTCCTCTGGCCCTGGAGATGTTGAGGAATTACAACCGCGAGTTGAAGAAGAACTTCCTGGGCTTTACCCCGGCGGCAGCGGAATCATTGGAACGCTATCCCTGGCCGGGAAATATCCGGGAACTGCGTAATCTGGTGGAGCGTACCATGATCCTCGCGCCGGAAGGCGAAATTGATGCCGATTCCCTGCCCGAAGAGATTCGCGAATTCGAACCGGCTGTCGAAGAGGACGCCACCGATGCCTCGGCCCACGACGGCCTGCCGGCGGACAAACACTTTGTCAGCTTGCATGAACTCGAAGAACGCTATATCAACGAAGTCCTGACCGCCTGCCATTGGAACAAGACCCAGGCCGCCCGCATCCTGGGCATCCATCCCACATCCATTCTGCGCCGGCTGAAGAAGAGCGAAGGCGGCGATCGGTAAATCTATTTCGGGGTTATATCCGTCACCGTAACCCCGCCATCGTCGGTGGCCAGCAGCTTCTGCCGCTGCCAGCAATTATTTGGCGAAACGCATCCGCTGGTGGCAGCTGCAATCCAGCCGTGCGTTCGATCGAGGAAACCGGACCACACCACCGTCGGAGAAATCCAGTTATCGGCCACCGCGGTGACAATTCCATCTCCATCCGTAAAGGTGATCTCGTGGTCACCTCCGTAACTCCATACCACCAACGAATCAGCCACCGCGCCGGGTCCGACTCCCAGTGCCGAGGTCCCCACCGAGTAGTGGATACTCCAGCTCTGTCCCCCATCTCCCGTGAGGTAAGCCAGCATCACCGAACCGTTGTCCTGAAGCAGAAGGCGCACCGGAAGCAGTCCATCCTGGGGAGTGGAAAATACCGGATCCGCAAAATACGTCTGTTTTACCGGAAGGCCCGATGGAAGTACGACACTGGCCGCCTGCCACGAGCTGCCTCCGTTGCTGGTGGCATAAAGCTCATGCCCGGTTGCGCCACCGGCTTGCCATCCCAGTTGGGCATTTACGAAACGCACCGGGTCGCCGCATGGTGGATTCGGCAATTGCCGCCAGGTCTGCCCGCCATCGGAAGTGGCAAACAACGTTCCGCCATCCGGATTCGTCTCCGAGGCGGTGCGCACCGTGATCCAGCCGTGCTGCGCGTCGGCGAAGGTAATCGCCGCCGTACCGGCGGGAAGCCCATACAGCGGTTCGGGCTCGGAGACGGAAAACGACTGCATCGACCAGCTGCTGCCGCCGCTGTTGGTAACCGCCACCGTCGCCGATTGCTGCCCGTTGCTGTCTGGAGTGCCGGTCAGCAGGGCCCAACCATTGTTCTCGTCCAGGAAGAACAGGCTGCTCAGCTGCTGCTGCGACGCCGAGGGCGTAATTTCCACCCAGTTGCTCCCTGCGGTCGTAGTCCACAGCACGCGGTCGCCGACCCATATCCAACCGGTCGCAGGCGACAGCAATTGTGCACTCTGGAAGCCCTCAATGCCATTGGCGGGCGGCAGAACCTGAGCAAAAGAAGTCAGTGCAAACGTCACACACAACACCACCAGCAACGACAGTTTGACCTTCATCCGAACCCCCTCCTGTCCCCTTAGACAGGCATTCGCACTAATCGTTAGCCCCTTTTTTCGGAGCGGACCTGCCCATAGGATACTCCCCATCACTGCAAATTGCAGCGCTGCAAAATGCAGCGAACCGTAGCATAACGCAGTGGCTTCATCCACGCGGTATCGCTGCGTACCGGCTAAGCCATTGATTTTATTACCACGGCCTTCATTCCCCGATTTGCCCTCGACGTGCATACAACAAGGTCGAAGTCTGTCTGGACGGAGGCACGTCATGACGATCCTATTCGTACTGCTTACATTTCTGGTCATCATATCGGTTACCTATTACACCAAACGCGGCGAGCCGGCGGCGCGGCCAACGGTAATGGCAGGAAGACCGGCAGCGCCCCAGATCACGCGCGACATGGGCTTTGAAATCCCGAATGGGTATTGTTTCCATCCCGGCCATACCTGGGTGATGGATGAGGGACGGCAGAATGCCCGCGTCGGCATGGATAACTTTGCCACCAACCTTATCGGCAAAATCGACCGAATCGAAGTCGCCGGCCTGAATCGCTGGGTGCGCCAGGGTCAGAAGGTCTGGTCGGTTACCCGCGACGGCATGACCATCGACATGGTTGCGCCGGTCGAGGGCGTGGTCATAGCCGTGAACCAGGAGGTTCAGAAGGACCCCAGCCTGGCCGCCAAGGACCCTTACAAGGACGGCTGGGTCTGCGTAATCAAAGCTCCCGAGCTGGCCACCAACGTCAACAATCTGTTGAAGGGCACTTTTGTCGGCCCCTGGATGCAGAACACGATCCGCCGCTTCGGCGCCATGACTGCGCAATTGTCCGGCGCCATGGCCCAGGATGGCGGTTTGCCCGTCCCCGGCGTGCTGGCCCAGGTGGATCCAGCGACGCAACAGGCCCTGATCAAGGAATTCTTTTTGACCTAGCCGCGGCGCCGCCAAGCGCAGATAAGGAGGCCAGCCTATGAGCACCAGACAAAAAGCGCTGCTGATCGATATCACCAAATGCATCGGCTGCCGGGCATGCGAACAGGCCTGTCGCGACGGCCACGGCCAGCCCCAGAATCAGCCGGAAAAACTTTCCGCCACGTCCTTCACCATCATCGAAGACCACGACGACAAGCATGTCCGGCGCATGTGCCAGCATTGCATCGATCCCGCTTGCGTCTCCGCCTGCCTGGTGGGCGCGCTGACCAAGAGCGACCTGGGCCCGGTGATCTACAACGACAAGAAATGCATGGGCTGCCGTTATTGCATGGTGGCCTGCCCCTACTCCGTGCCCAAGTACGAGTGGAGCAAACTGGCGCCGTACATGCGCAAATGCAACATGTGCTACGAGCGCGTGGTGCAGGGACGGCAAACCATGTGCGCCGACGCCTGCCCCACCGGCGCCACCATCTTCGGCAACCGCGACGACCTTTTGCACGAAGCGCACGTGCGCATGGACCAGAATCCCAGCTATGTGCAGCACCTGTACGGCGAGAGCGAACTGGGCGGAGCCAGCGTGATGTATCTCACGGATGTGCCCTTCGAGAAGCTGGGCTTCATCACCCCGCCCAACGACCGGCCCCTGCCGACGCTTTCTGAGGCCGCTCTGGGCGATACGCCTACCGTGGTTCTGGTGGGCGGCTCGTTGCTGGCCGGCCTGTATTGGATCACGCAACGGCGCCGCGAAGTATTGCTCGCCGAAAGCGGCCTGAAGCCGAAACACGAAGATCAGGAGAGGAGCTAGTCATGCTCAGCTTAGTGAGAAAAATCACGCTATGGCGCGTCATCTGGGTTGCGATCGTCGGACTCGGTCTTTATGGCTCCTATCTGCGCTTTTTCGAGGGCTGGGAGGTGGCAACCAACCTCAGCGATGCGCAACCCTGGGGCATCTGGGTGGGCATCGGCACGTTGTGCGGCGTCGGCCTTTCCGCCGGCGGTTTCGCCATCGCCGCCGCGGTTTATCTGCTCGGCATGGAACGCTATCGTCCGGTTCTGCGCGCTTCCATCCTGATTTCATTCCTTGGGTATTCCACGGTGTGCACCGGAATGTTGTACGAACTCGGCCTGCCCTGGCGCATTTATCATCCCTTGATCTATTGGAACCACCGCTCAGTGCTCTTCGACGTCTCGCTCTGCGTGATGTGCTATACCTCCGTACTGACACTGGAGTTCCTGCCACAGGTGCTGGAAAAATTACCCTGGGCGATTGCCAGGACGATTTTGCACTGGCATCACAAAATCCTCGTCGGCCTGGTCCTGGCCGGCGTGCTGCTTTCCTCGATGCACCAGTCGTTCCTGGGCGGACTCTTTCTGATCATGAAGGGCCGCATCTATCCGCTGTGGTACAGCCAGTACCTGCACACGCTCTTCTATATGTCCGCCATTCCCGCCGGCCTGGCGGTGGTGATCATGGGAATGTACCTCAGCATGCGCTCTCTGGGCGCGAAGCTGGATTATTCCATCCTTACTGATCTTTCGAAGGTGATCGTTCCCATGCTGAGCATGTATGGAATCTTCCGCTTCGTAAATATCCTGACCAATGGATCGGCGCCTTACCTCTTCCGGCGGCGCATGGAGACCGGGTACTTCTGGCTGGAAATCCTGCTGCTGGTGGTTGCACCCATCTTTCTGTACAGCCAGGAACGCATACGCAATAACCCGGCCGCGTTGTATTGGACGAGTGCAATTCTGGTAATGGGCTTCATTACCAATCGCATTAACGTCTCCATCACCAGCATGGAATTCGCCACGCATGCAAACTATGTGCCAAAATGGCCCGAACTCTTCATGACCATGATGACAGTCGCCGTCGGCGTCGCCGTCTTCCGTCTCTGCGTTCTGCATCTGGACGTCTTTCCCCGCCCGGAAGCACCTAAGAGCTGGCTGACGGCAACCACCCCGGCCCAGGCGTGAAGAATTGAGAAGATGAAAACCGTTCGCCGCAGACTAACGCGGATCAACGCAGAGAAACGCCGATTAAGCACCGGGATCTGCGTTAGTCTGCGGCGGAACAGGTTTTCCTGCAGGTGCTCATATGCAAGTCAACGATCTACTTCCCCGCGAAATCGCAGAACACGAAGAGGAATCCGACCCCCTTCTGGCCGCCACCATCGACTTTGAAGAGGCTGCGCGTCATCTGGACCTGGAAGATTGGATCGTCGCCCGCCTGCGTCGCAGCGAGCGCGAAGTGACCCTGAACCTTCCGCTGCTTCGCGACTGCGGCGATCCCGTTACCGTGGGGGCCATACGCGTGCAGCATTACAGCGGAAACCAGCCCTCGCTGGGACCGGTGCAATGGTCGCGCACGGCGCATCCGCAGCGTCTGCGGGCGGAAGCCATGGACCAGAGCTGGCAATCCGCTCTGCTTCAACTGCCCGTGGGCGGCGCTGCCGGAGCCATCTGGTTCGATCCCGCAGAACTGAGCGAACGCGAGTTACGGGAACTGGCGCGCGCCTATGCGCACGGAATGCGCGGCGTCAGTGGCGCGCTCAGCGATGTGCTCGCTCCCGGCACCGGATGTAACGAACAGACTATGGCCTGGATGCTCGACAGTCAGGCGCGTCCGGAACCCAGCTGGCGGGCTGCGGCCGTCGGCAAGCCGGAAGCTCTCTGGGGCATACCCGGCTACTACGCCGCCACCGCTCAGGGCATCGGCAGTCTGTTACGCCAGATTCGGCCTGATCCCGCCGGCCAGCGGATTGCCATACAAGGTTTCGGTAATGTCGGTGGAACCCTGGCCTCCCTTTTGCATAGGGGCGGCGCTCGCCTGGTGGCGCTGGCTGATATTTCAGGCGGACTCTGCGATCCCAACGGCCTGGATGCCGATGGCCTGAAACAACACGTATCCGCTCAGGGAATGCTCTTCGGCTACCCCGAGGCGGAGGCCGTACGCAACACCGAAGCGCTCGAGATCGAATGCGATGTGCTTGTGCTGGCTGCCGCCGAACGCCAGATCACCGTCAGCAACGCCGGCCGCATCCGCTCGCCCCTGGTCATCGAAGCCGCTCGCTATGCCATCACCCGCGCTGCCGAACAGGCGCTGATCGCCCGCGGAGTGACTGTGATTCCGTGCACCATCGCCACGGCCGGAGCGGCCATCGCCGCCGCTTCCGAATGGGCCTGGAACGTCCAGTCCAAATTGGCGACGCCGCCGCTTCTGACGGAAGTCATCGCCTCGCACGTGCACCGCATGTGGGAGGCAATTACCTCCGCGGCGCAAGAGCACAATCTGTCTCTCCGCCGGACGGCCTTGTTATTAGCCGTCCGCCGCATCGCCGCACAAATGAGGCTGATGCGGAGCTGACGACCCGGCCGCGATCATCGTCTGTGCGCGCAAATACTCCGCACCCAGGAGGGGTGTCGTCCTGAGCGAGTCCCGCCGTGCGGGACGAGTCGAAGGAGCCTTGCATTTTTTCGCTGGAACCTGCGCACCGTGCCGGCAAACGAGAACGCCTGGTGCTTCGGCTAGGCGCCTCCGGCGGGCTCTGCGTGCGTCTGGACGTGTCTTGTGAGAAGCACGGCCTACGCCAGTCCCATTTGCCCAATCAGCTCCTTCACCCGCACCCCGATCTCATCGCGCACCCTGCGAAACTCCGCCAACCGTTCCTCGTGTGTCCCCGTAGCCTCGGCCGGATCTTCCAGTGGCCAGTGCTGACGAATGCTGGGACCGGGAAAAATCGGGCACTGTTCTCTGGCGTTGCCGCATACCGTAATGACAAACGGAAAATGCGTTCCCAGGTACTCGGTCACATTCTTGGAGCGATGCCCGGAAATGTCGATGCCGATCTCCCGCATCACCGCGATCGCCAGCGAATTCACCGTCGATGGCTTCGTGCCCGCGCTATGGGCTTCGTAGGCATCCCCACCGCGGGCCTGCAGGAATCCTTCGGCCATCTGGCTGCGGCACGAGTTGCCGGTACATAAAAACAGAACTTTCGTCTTCACCCTGACTCCTGGCGGCAAACCGGCGAACTGCAGGCCGGTGCAATGATTTGGGGTTGGGAACCGGGAAAGTATTTGCGCTGAAAGCACAAAGAAACATTCACCGGCCCGATGATCCAGTTCTGCACCAGTGTCAAGCCGAACACCCGCTATTTGCGAAAGACCTCGTGCAGTTCCTCATAGCGTACCTTGGTGAACAGCGGATACATCATGACAATCAGACCGGCGGCAATCGGAATCGACGTAGTGCCCACGCTGAACCGGTTAAGCAGCGGCACCACTCCCGGAATAAGCCAGCCCGACAATACGCCCAGCACCATTGCGCCAAAGATCCATACCGTCAGATAGCGATCCAAAAAGCTCAGGCTGCCGCTCGTTTTCATTCCCATCTCTCAGTTCTCTTCCTTGGCCGCGTGGCCGGCTTCACTTTCTGCCGTGCAACTTGATCGAAGCCACGGCCTCCGCGGCTTCGCGAATCAGCGTGCCGGGATTTTTCAGCGACGAAACCGAAATGGTCGAACCGCAGCAGGAAGTTCCCTTGCCTGCGGCGAAGCCCTCGGGAGCCAGCATCTTCACCAGATCGGGGCCGTAGGCGATGCGGGGAATACTCAGCTCGCGCATTCCCGCTGCCAGAGCCATACTGAGGTATTCCGTCAACAGGCTCGCCCCGGAGATGCACCCC
>CAZUCM010000085.1:0-2897 GCA_964619235.1 uncultured Terriglobales bacterium | reverse complement strand
TCAGCAACACAATGTCACTGACCGCGAAATGTCCCCCCGGCTTCAACACGCGAGCGATCTCGCCGAACACCGCCGGCTTATCGGGAGAGAGATTGATGACGCAGTTGCTGATCACGTAGTCGACCGTGCCGCTTTCCACCGGCAGTCTTTCAATCACGCCCTTGCGGAATTCGACATTCGCCGCGCCATGCTTTTCCGCATTCTGCCTGGCCAGCGCCAGCATGTCATCCGTCATATCCACGCCGATGACGTGTCCCGTCGGTCCCACGCGCTTCCAGGCCAGGAACGCGTCAAACCCGGCGCCCGAGCCCAAATCCAGCACCGTCATTCCCGCCTTGATCTCGGTCAGGGCCAGCGGATTGCCGCATCCCAGCCCCAGATTGGCATCCCCGGCAAGCGCCAATTCCTCTTCGCTGTAGCCAATGGATCGCGCTACATCCTCCACTGGAGCACCACAGGCGGAAGCCTCGCCCCGCGCCACCGCGGCATAGTGTTCCTGTACGGCAGTTGTAATAACCTCGCTTTTCATTCCTTGACCTCGATTCTGGCCAGCTTGGCCACCGGTGTATTCAGTGCGCAGCACCCGGCCGATTCGATTGCATTGTTAAGGGTATGCAGGGCCTTGAGCACTGCAGTCCGTTCTTTTGCGGAAATTGATTCGATGATCTCGTTGGTTCGCCGCCGCATCAGCTCATCCAGCTGTTTCCGGGTCTGCCGTCCTACGGAGGTGATTCGTACCATGGCCGCCCGCCCGTCGGCTTGGGCGCCGCGAATGCGTTCCACCAGTCCCCGCGCCTCCAGTTTTTCCAGCACGCGAGTCATGGCACTGGGGGTGATTCCGGAGCTGGCCGCCAGATCGGAAATCCGCGCCCCTTCCTGGGCCACCAGCGTTCGCAGAATGGCGCACTGCCGCTGGCTGAGCCCGTCGCAACAGACCTCGTCCGGCCCCAGCCGGCCCAGAATGCGGCCCAGCCGTTCCAACTCATCCCACCAGTTCTGAATCAACTTCGCCTTCGTTTCCACAGGAACAGCCTACGACACTCTACTTGCATGTGTCAAGCAAGTATTATCGCCTGCAATGGACAAAACAATGGGCTCTGACCGGTGGCTCGCCAGCAACGGATCTCGCAGAAACCTCTACTGATTTTCGCCGACCATTAGGCGACTATGGCGATCCGCGCTCCGGCGACAGCCGCCGCTTCGGCGCTTATAATTTTGGATGGAGCAGCACACGGGCCATCCGCAGTTCAAAGGGGAGAGGCAGATGATTCGCAGCGTTCGCGCCCGCAACCTTCCTTGGTTCCTTTTGCTGCTGATCGTTGCGATTGTTCTTGTCGACGGCTTCGCCAAAAAACATTCTTCGGACCGTCAGGTCGTCAGCGCCAACACCCTGAACTACCTTTCCCTTGCGCAGGGAGAGCGCTGGCTGCTGCGGTCGCCACAGATTTCCACGCCCATCGTCCTCCAGGTGACGCAGGTGGACCGCGGCGCCTATACTCTCTCTTTCGAGAATCCCTGGATCAACAGCGTCCTAACTTTGCGTGCGGATGGCGAGCGGATCGTCTTAACCGCCCTTACCATGAATGGCCAAACCGCTCCCCTGAGCGACTCCCCTGTGTACTGGGATTTCGCCGCAGCGGAGGGCGCGCACTGGAAGAATTCCATCGGAACGATTACGGTGGTTTCCAGAGACAAGACGGTGAAAGCCGCAAAGAACACGTATGAGCACTGTATTGAGTTCCGCGAGGTAAACAAGCAAGGCAAACAGGAGATCTGGATCTTTGCCCCGGGGGTGGGCTTTGTGCAATTCGGCGAGGGCGATTGGGCATTTGTTCTGGACGCCACCGGCTCCGCTCTGGATGTGCCGGCAGCTCCGGCCGCCGCCCCGGTGCACTCCACCGGCGCGACCGGCGACGGGCAGAATTCCCTTCTCCTGGGTCTTTCCGCAAATCCTTTCGCCGGCGAGCCCTACACCCCGGCTTCCGTGCGGGCGCGACTGGAGCAGTCATTGACTGCGGGAGTGAACTACCTCTATCTCAGTCCAAAGTGGAACGAGCTGGAGCCGAAGCCGGGCAACTACAACTTCAAGGATCTGGACTTCCAGGTGGATCAGCTCGACACCTACAAACTCACGGGCGTCTTGAACCTCCGTATCATCGACACCAACCGACGCACGATGCCTCCCGATCTGATGAATCGTTCCCTGCACGATCCTGAAGTTCGGCGGCGGCTGGTGCAACTGATCCAGGCGGTCATGCCACGGCTTCATCACCGCGTCCACTATCTACTGATTGGCAACGAGATTGACGGTTATTTCAACGGCCATCAGGACGAGATCCAGGACTTTGCCGGTTTATGGCAGGCGGGCGCCGATGCCGCGCGCACTCTCGAACCCGGCCTGCAGGTTAGCAGTACCATCACCTTTGACGCTGTCTCCAAAATCGATACAGCATTTCGTCCCATTCTTGAAAGAACCGATTTTCTCAGCGTCACCTACTATCCGCTGAGTCCTGATTTCAAGGTTCGCGACCCGAAGTCCGTGGTTCCCGAACTGGACGGCCTCGTCCGCTCGGCGCGGGGGAAGAAAATCCTGCTGCAGGAGGTCGGCTGCCCGACCTCTCCTCTCAACGACAGTTCCGAGGACAAGCAGGCCCAGGTTTTTTCCGCTGTGCTCGATGAACTGGCCGGCCACCGCCATGACTTTCTCGGAGCGAACTTCTTCCTCATGTCCGATCTTTCAGACAAGGTGGTGAACCCGCTGGCAGCCTATTACAGCCTGGCCAACGCGGCACAGTTCAAGTCATTCTTACAAACGCTGGGCATGTTCGATGCGGATGGCAGGACGAAGAAGAGCTGGGGAATGTTTCAAGGCAAGGCGAAACTGGTAAGCCGCCCCT
>CAZUCM010000084.1:0-10259 GCA_964619235.1 uncultured Terriglobales bacterium | reverse complement strand
TACCTTTCAGATCCGGCCCGATGGCAGGGTGTCGCTGGCGCTGATTGGCGAGGTCGAGTTGCAAGGCAAGTCGGTTCCCGATGCGGTGCAGGAGTTGACGGAGCGCTATTCCAAGGTGCTGAAAACACCGGGCATCAATCTTGTCGTCCGCTCCTTCGGCTCGCAAAGAGTGTATGTCGGCGGCGAAGTGGTGCGTCCTACGACGGTTTCCCTGATGGGAAGGATGAGCGTGCTGGATGCGGTGATGGAAGCAGGCGGCGCCAAGCATACAGGCGCCAACTCGATTGTGCTTATCCGCCGAAGCGCGAACAACACCCCGGAACTGCACCGGGTGTCTCTGCGCGGAAGCGGCAAAAATGAGTGGGAAGCGGCGCGCACCGCGGTTCAACCCCTGGACGTGATTCTGGTGCCGGAAACCAAGGTTGCCCGGCTGGACCGATGGGTCGATCAGAACCTGCGGCAGATGGTCCCCGGCTATTTGACTGCCGGATTCAACTATCTTCTGAATCCACAGCTTGTGCAGTGAGGGCGTAGCTATGAATTCCTGGCTGCAAGAAGAAAGAGTCGAGCGGTCCACTGTCACCCTGGAGGAGCTGCGTTCGATCGCGCGGGAACACGCGAAGGTGATGCTTTTGGTGTTTCTTGGTACGGTACTGGGCGCTTATCTGGCGCTGCAGTTCATGACCGAGCGGTATGAAAGCAAAACCAGCCTGCTGGTAAAAGTTGGGCGGGAGAACGCCGAGATTCCGGCAACCGTGCAGAATCCCGGGCTGGTGCAGATGGGCGTGCGGCAGGAGGAGATCAATTCGGAGATGCAGTTGCTTACCTCCGAACCAATGATGGAAGCGGTGGTCGACAGGGTAGGAGTGGAGGCGTTCGCCTTTGAGCCTTCCCGGCCACATGGCCTGGTCGCGGCAGGGAAGTACTACGTGAAAAAAGGCGTCCGCTGGGCGAAGCATGAGGGCGACGAAGCGCTCATTGCGTTGAACCTGAAGAAGCGGCTGACGCCGGACGAACGTGCGATTGTGGCTCTGCAGGATGCGGTGAAGGTTGAGCCGGAGAAGACCTCCGACGTTCTGGACATCACCGTGCAGTTTCCCGATCCGGCAATGTGCGTGCGCATCGCCGACGCTCTGGTGCAGGTGTATCTGCAGCGCAGGGTGGAAATCCGCCGCGAATCCCAGGTGAAGGACTTCTTTACCGCCCAGTTGACGGAGAGCCAGAGAGCCCTGCGGGAGCTGGAGCAACAGAGAGAAAGCATCCGCAGCCATTGGGGAGTGAGCAATGCCGACGAACAGCGCGCACTGCTGCTGAAGCAATTGGCCGACCTGCAGAGCCAGATCGCACAGAATCAGAGTGAAACCGTGATGCTGCGGAAGCAGCAGGCCATTATGGCCGGGCGAATGACGACGCTGGCGGACGAGGTGACCAGCAGCGAGGTGCAGACGCAGAATCCGTCCATCCAATCGATCAAAGACCGCATTACCTCCCTGGAACTGGAGAGGGCGAAGCTCGCCACGCGTTACCTCGATGGCGCCGAACCGGTGCTCAAAGTGGAAAACGAAATTGCCGACCTGAAGGCTTTGCTGGCAAAAGAGCAGGCGATGCTTCCCGGAACCGTTACTGCGGAGGCGAATCCGGTGAAGAGAACCTTCCGGCAAAACATTGAAGAAGACGATGTCCGCATCGCCGGTCTCGAGGCAAGAAACGCGGAGCTGCAGAATCCGGTGCAGCAGATTCAACAACAGCTGCGTGATCTGGATGTGGGCGAAGACCAGTTGCGGGCGGCGGACCGGGAGTACAAGGTGGCGGAGGCGAACTATCAGGAATATGCCAGGAGCCAGGAGTCCGCGCGCATCTCCGGCGCGCTGGATATGCAGCGGGTCGCCAATGTGGCGGTGACGGGCCCGCCGTCGATGCCGATTGAGCCGGTATATCCGCGCAAGCTACTGATCATGGGAATTGCATTTCCGGTTGGCCTGGTGCTGGCCATTCTGATGGCGTTGCTGCTGGAGTACGCCAACGAAACCGTGAGGCAGCAACGCGATCTCGCCGGTATCGATGGTTTGCAGGTGATCGGGGAATTCCGGCAGGGGCAGGAAGTGAGCCGGGCCTCGTAGTGCGCGTTTCGCAAATTCCGGGAAAGTACGTTTGCGGAATCAGCGATGGCTCACCCGAATTATTCATGAAAAATGCGACAAAAAAGTTATGGCGATGCGCGCTGTTGAGCGCGCTGCTGCTGGGCCTTGGGCTGGATCAGTGTAGTCAGGCGCAGACGCCGACCCCGTGGACGCCGATTGGGCCGACACAGGCAACCATCCTGTCGATGGCGAGAGACCCTTTTCATCAGGGCAGCTATCTGGCGGGAACGTATTTTGGCGGTATGTATCAGACCACGAATTCAGGCTCCAGCTGGACCCCGGAATCCAACCAGCTTTCCATGTTTTCAATCTATAGCATCGCCTATGACGCCCGGAACGAAGGCATCGTGTACGCCGGAACTTATGGGAACGGGATCTATAAGTCTTCGAACGGAGGAGTGACATGGGTGAGCGAGAGTCAGGGGCTTCTCGATCTGACCGTCGAGGTGGTTGCGGTCGATCCATTCGATTCCTCGCATCTTCTGGCTTTGACCAGCACCGGCATTTTCAGCAGCTCCAATTCCGGCGGCGCGTGGGCGCTAACAAACTCGGGACTCCAGAGCGTTAACTCACGCTCCATCGCCTTTGATCCGCAAAATCAGGGGGTGATTTACGTGGGAGGCCTCTCCGCCGGCGTATACCGAAGCAGCGACGGCGGAAATACCTGGACGTCTTACTCCGCAGGGATGGGGAACGACAGCATAGTAGCGTTGAATTTCGATCCCGCCACCGGAACCAGACTGTATGCCGCTTCCTCCGATGGCTTCGCTTTTGAACTTCCACCGGGAGGATCGGCGTGGACGACAATTTCGCAGGGCTTGCCGAATACGCCGATTGAGGAGATTCTTCCGCATCCGTCGTCGGAGGGCGTTCTGTTTGCCGCTACAGGTTTGGGAGTTTATCTTTCGCCGGATGACGGAGTCCACTGGTATCTTTCCAGTGCTACGCCTTCCCAGTTGATTGTCTCCGACCTTGCCGGATATGTGTTCTATGCGGCCGGCACGCACGGCGGACTGATTGCCACCGTGGATCTGGGCAACACCTGGTATTCGGTGCTGACCGGATTCCAGAATGTCTTCACGGGCGCAATCACGACAACCAATGTGAGCGGGACCCCGGAGCTGTATGCCGGGACCGATTATGGCGTGTACATTTCAACCCAGCAAGGGCCGCCATGGAGCTTCGTACAGAATCTGGACGAATTCGTATTTGAGCTGCAGGCCGATCCTACGAATCCCAGCACACTGTTTCTCGGCACGCAGGAGGACGGGGTGTGGAAGAGCTCTGACGCCGGCCAGACGTGGACGCAGTCGTCCACCGGCATAGTGCCCAATCAGGTCTATGGGATTGCGCAATCTCCGATCTCACCCAATACGCTTTATGCCGCCACATCAACCGGGTTGTATGTGAGCCGCAATCAGGCCAATGCCTGGAGCACGGGAGCTTCGGGGCAACTGCTAAACGTATTTTGCGTGGCTGTCGATCCGCTGCGCTACCTGGTGGCGTACGCCGGGAGCGGCAATGGACAGGTATACAAGACAGTGGATGGCGGCAATACCATCTACCCGCTGGCTTCCAATCTGCCCGCCACTGAGAACGTGATTGCGCTCAAGGTCTCCCCCTTGTTCGCGAACCAGGTCTACGCGATTACCTCCAGCGGAGGTTTTTACGCCAGTGCCGACGCCGGCAATTCCTGGTTTCCGGACAACACGGGCGTCGGATATCCCGCGATCGCCGTGGACGTGAATCCAACCACGCCATGGGTGCTTTATCTGGGCACCGCCGGCGGAGGAGTATTCAAAACGAGTTCGACGGGAGCGCAGTGGAGCGCTGCCAATACCGGCCTGGGATCGCCCTATGTGTTTTCCGTGACGGTCGATCCGACGAACGTCAACGTGATTTATGCGGGCACTTCAGCGGGCGTATACAAGTCGACGGATGGCGCGCAGACGTGGGCGGCCGCGAAAACCGGCCTGCCCTCGAACAATGTGACCGCGATACTGGTGAACGCGGCCAATCCCCAGAATTTATATGCTTCGGTGCAAGGGAACGGCGTTTACACCAGCGTGAACGGAGGCCAGAGCTGGACGGCCAGCGACAGCGGACTGCCTATTACGGGCACCGTTCCGATTGCCATGGACGCAACGACTCCCTCGCGTCTCTATGCAGGAACGAATGGAAGCGGGGTTTACGTGAGCGTGAATTCCGGTGGTACCTGGGCCGCTCAAAGTCAGGCGATGACAACCTTGGTAGAGGGAATCGCCATCAACCCCGCGGCATCGAGTACGGTATATGCCACTACGCTATTCGACGGAATGTTCCTCAGTACGAACGCGGGCGCTACCTGGCAACATTCCGGACTTGCGAACGACTTCCTTTTCAAGGTCGTGGTCAGCCCGGCAAACCCGCAGCTCGTATATGTCGGTTCTGCCGACGGAGTCAAGAAGAGTTCAGATGGCGGCGTGACCTGGACCACCCTCGGGCAGCCGGCCACGGTGGTGTTCTCACTGATCGCGGATCCGCGCAATCGAAGCGTGCTCTACCTCGGAACCACGGCGGGCGGGCTGTATAAGAGTACCGATGGCGGCATCAGCTGGGCTCCAGCCAACGCCGGACTGCCGGCACAGAATATTCTGGCCATCGCCCTCGATCCTTCGAACGGTTATCTCTATGCCAGCCCGTCGCAAAGCGGCATGTATCTCAGCATAGATGGAGGGGGCACCTGGACGCAGACCGACAATATGCTCACCGCCCAGTGGCAGATCACTGCGCTGCAGGTTGATACCCACCTGAACCTGGTCTATGCCTCGACCAATGGCGGCGGAGTCCTGTTGAGCTTCGACCACGGAAGCCACTGGGAGACGGTCAACACTGGGCTCAGCACGCTGATCGTCAATTCTCTTGCGCTCGATCCATATACCGTAGGTACGCTCTATGCTGCTACCGCAGGCGGCGGCGTATTTCAGTCCAAGGACGGCGGCAACTCCTGGCATACGGTGAATACCGGACTGGGCAGTCTGGCTGTGCATTGCATAGCGCCCGATCCGCTGCAGTCCGGCGAGATCTACGCGGCCACGGAGGCGGGAGTCTATCTGTCGATGAATGCCGGTTCCAGCTGGTCGGCCATCAACCTCGGACTCAACGCATCGAGCATTGCCACTCTCGACGTCAGTGCATTTGCGGCAGGCACCGTCTATGCCGGCACAAACGGCAGCGGCATATACCAAAGCATCAATCACGGCGCATTGTGGACTGCATTGAACACGGGTATTGCCAATTTGTCGGTGCATGTGGTTACCGAAGGCGTCGGCGCTTCCATGGTGTACGCCGGAACCCTGGGTTCGGGCCTTCTTGCCACAAGCAATAGCGGCTCCAGCTGGTCGGTTGGCGCCACTCCACAGGCGATCCATCCGTTTGTACTGGCGCTGACGATTGATCCATCGACGCCCGCCACGCTCTACGCGGGAACTGCGAGCGGCATGCTGAAGAGCACGGATGGCGGGCAGGACTGGCAATCCATCAATGCCGGCCTCAGCAATAACCAGGTTCTTGCCCTGGCGATCGATCCCGTTTCCCCAAGTACCGTCTATGCCGGAACGGCAGGATCGGGCGTGTTCGTGACCCAGAATGGCGGCCAGAGCTGGGTGGCCTTGCCGGATGGGATGTTCCATAAGAACGTCACCTCACTGGCGGTGGATAAAGTGAATCACAAAATTGTCTATGCGGGCACCGAAGGCGGAGGGCTATTCAAGAATGTTCGCCCTTGATTTCCATCCCTGGTCGCGCCCGGCGCTGGCGGCTTCGGCCGGCATGGTTGCCGGAACCGCGCTGGTCATTGCCATTACGCGGAGTTCTCCAGTGGCGGGAGTGCTGGCGCTGGCGGGAATGGCGGTGGCGATTGCCGTCTTTATGTTTCCCATGCTCGGCGTGCTGCTTTGCGCAGCGGTGATTCCGATGGAGCGAATCGGCCGGTTAACGCCGGATTCCAGCGCGTACACGGTTTCGCTGATGCGCATTGTGGGGCTGCTGGCGCTGGGCAGCCTGCTGGCGCACGTCGCCGCGGGAAAATGGAAGCTGGTTCTGGGCCCGTCCTTTTTTATGTATGCGATTTACTGCGGCATTGGGATCGTTACGGTGTTTTTTACGACCGATAAAATCGGGGGTGTCCGCGCCATTTCGGCGGTCCTGGGAAATCTGCTTTTCTTTTTTCTCATATTGAATGCCGTGCGCAACTGGAAGACCGTGGAACGCCTGATGCTGGTGTGGTTGGGCGCCTCGGTTCTGATCGGCCTGTTTACGGTTTACGAATGGCACTCCGGAAATCAGCTGGACGAGCACAGCGTGGGGGTAACTACCTCCCGGTTCAGCACGGTGCTGGAAGATACCAGCGAATGGGAAAATCTGAACGAGGGAGTGAAGCGGGCGCTGGGGCCGACCTCCAGTCCGGCGGTGTATGCGATCAATATGATTTTGACGTTGCCTTTCTTCGTCTACCTGTTTCGCACGCGGAGAAGAGCATGGCATCGCGCAGGCATTGTAACGGGATTGTTGATTGTGCTGTATAACGTGATGCTGACCAATACCCGCGCGGCAATCATTCTGGCCGCAGTGGTAATGATGGCCTGTGTCGTACGCATGGTCCCATTGACCCTGGGACGCCTGTTGCTGCTCTTCGCGCTGGTGGCTGCAGGCTTTGCGGCAGCGCCAGGCGCCATCTATGAACGCATCCTGAATGTTCACAATTACACCTATGAAGGATCAGGAACTTTGCGCGCCCGCTTCGCTTATTGGAATGCCGGTCTGCAACTGTCGCGGGAGCACTGGCTGGCGGGCGTCGGATTGGGAAATCAACTGGAAATGCCGAAGCGTGCCGCCATCGAGGGCCCCGAGGCTTCCAGCTTGCACAATGAATACCTGAACACCTTTATGGAAGTTGGTATCGCAGGGTGGCTGGTGTTCTTCGGATTTGTCGGGCTGATTCTCTGGTATGGATTTCGTGCCGCCTCGATTTTCCGGACGGTGCCGGGAGCGCACCGGCAATATTGGTTCACCGTGGCAATGCAAATTGCCATGATCGGGGTGCTGCTGTACGCGGTACAGGTGGACGTCTTCCACTTTCCCCTCAAGGGCTGGTGGCTGCTGGCCGGATTCGCCCCGGTGATGCATGGCCTGGCACAGCGAATGCGGCAGCAGGCGCTCGTAGCCAACAGGGAAGCGATATGAAATCCGATATCTCGGTGATCATCGTCGGCCTCAATGCCTGCGGATATTTGCGCGATTGTGTCCTCTCGTTGCAAAAGGCGGAGTGGCGGGGGCGGAGCCGCGAGTTTATTTATGTGGATAACGGCTCCACCGATGACACGCTGGCCATGCTGAAGAGCGAGTATCCGGAGGTAACGGTCATCGCGAATCCGGCCAATCTCGGCTTTTGCATAGCCTCGAACCAGGGAGCCGCGATTGCAAACGGGCGGCATCTGTTTTTTCTGAACGATGACACCGTGGTCTACGACGATGCCATCTGTCTGCTCTCCGAGTTTCTCGATACCGTGCCCGCGGGAGGGGTTGCGGGCAGCAGGCTTTTGAACCCGGACGGTACCGACCAATGGTCCGGAAGACGCTTCGCCACTCCGGCAAACGCCATCTTCGGCCGCCGTTCGGTATTGTCAAAGATTTTTCCCAATGCCGCGCCGGTGGCGAAATACCTGATGAAGGCGGAATTGCAGAGCGGTAATCCGTTTGTGGTGGACTGGGTGTCCGCCGCGGCCATGATGGTGGATCGAGAGACGTTTGCAGCGGTGGGCGGATTCGCGGAAGATTACTACTATTTTCATGAGGCCGTAATCTGCCGGCGCATTCAGAGGAAAGGCCGCAGCATCTACCTGCACCCGCGCTCGCAGATCATGCATTATGAGGGCAAAGGCAGTGGAAAACGGCCGTATCCGGTGCAACGCCGGCACATTATCAATTTTCACCAGGGCGCCTACCGGTGGTTTTGCGAGCACCATAATCTTGGCCCCATGAATCCGCTGCGCTGGCTGGCCAAGGCGGTCATCGGTGCGCGCGCGGCGCTGCTGATTACGGGAAAACGGTTGGCAACGTTGAGAGAGTTGCACTCGTAGGGCGAACACCGGGCCGGAAGGCCCGTTCCACCTTCATGAAGGGAACACAAGCCATTCCGATTGCGCGCAATGCGCCCACATGCCTTGCACCCGTCGTATGCCCCATGTGTCACGGTGCGCTGGTGGTGGACGGCGGACATCATAGCTGTACCGCCTGTGGCCGGGTGTATTCCTCGCGCAATGGTTTTCCGGATTTTGTATTGATCGAAAGATTCAACGATGTGATCGAGGAATCGCAAAAGGCGTATGAGGAAAAGGCCAACGAAAATTCCACGCGGAACTATTGGCTTCCGTTGTTTCGCCGGACATGGAAAACCAACGGCGCCCCACCCCGGCTGCTTTCCCTGGGATGCGGCATTGCCAGCGATGTCGATTTGCTCACCGAAGCCGGATTCGATTGCTACGGGATCGACTGCGGCAATCGCGACTCCGCCTGGATACGGCGGCGGCACCCGGAGCGGCTGCTGCTGGCCAATGGCCAGCATTTGCCGTTTCCCGACGCATGCTTTGACGGCGTATTTTGCGGCTGCGTATTCCCGCATGTGGGAGTCGAAGGAGATTCGCGGAAATGCCGCCCGGATGTTAAACAGGTCCGGCAGCAACTGGCGCTGGAAATGTGCCGCGTGCTGAAGCCCGGCGGCCGCATCTTCGTGAGCAGCCCGAACCGGTATTTCCCGTTCGATATTTTTCACGGCCGCGAAGCCGGAGGATATCGTCCTTTACTGAATCTGCCGGGCAGCCACTTTTTGCTCTCCCTGGGCGACTATCGTCGGCTGTTTGCCAAAGGCGGCTGTGTCCGCGTGCAGGCGTTGCCCGTGAATGGTTATTGGGGGTTTGTCAGGGCCAAGACCTCTTTGAAAGGACGCCTGCTGGCACTGCCGGTCCGTGGCATATTCTGGCTGGTTTCGCAAAGGATGGGAAGCTGGCTTCGCGGTTTGCCTTTGAGTCCCTGGCTGGTTTTGATGGCTGAGAAACCACGATGAAGATGATGAAGACGAACCTCCGGCAGGTGATGCGGCTTCTATTGATCTGCGCCTGCGCGGCCGCAAGTTTCTCCGGTGCCTGCTACGGAGTTCAGTATGCCGGCAATGTGGAGTCTACCTCGTTCGGGAGCAACAGTGCGGATTTCACGCTGCAGCAGGGAGCAGTTGCCAGGGTAGAAATATTGAACGAAGGGCTGATAAGGGTGCGGGTGAGTCCCTCAGGAACCTATACCGACAGACTGACGGGAGCAATTTCCCCAACGGATCTCGCTCCACCGGCGGTGTCCACGTTTGATACTGCGGCTGCCGCTTTCCTGATTTCCGAGACGACCATCGTATGTGTCCTCAAGGCTCCGTTCCAGGTCGTCATCCTCCGGCAGGACGGCAGTTTTGTAACCGCCGATCAGCCGAACGGCGTTTTCTGGGATGAGCAGTCGGGCTTGATTCAGGGAGAAAAAATTGCCCTGCCCGGCGAACATTATTTTGGACTGGGAGAGCGCGGCGGTCCGCTTGACCGCAGGGGCCGCTCGTTTTTGCTGCGCAATGTCGATTGGGCGGGCTACGGCGAATTTACCGATCCGCTGTACATATCGATTCCGTTCTACTACGGACTCAATAACGGCCAGGCATACGGCCTGTTCCTGGACAATGCCGCCTATCCCACCTTCGACTTTGATTCGGGAGTGCCGGGCAGCGTGCTGTTCGGGGCGCAGGAAGGCGAGCTGAATTATTATGTGATGACCGGGCCGGACCCCGCCAGCGTAGCCAATCTTTATGCCCGGTTGACCGGCTTCACGCCGCTTCCGCCATTGTGGACATTGGGGTATCACCAGTCCCGCTATGGATATAATTCGCAGGCGTATGTCTTTCAGGTGACTTCCACCTTGCGGGCGCTGGATATTCCTTGCGACTCCATTTATCTGGACATCGACTACATGAACCAGCTGCAGCAGTTCACGTGGAACACGGCGAATTTTCCTAATCCTCCGCAGATGAATCAAACGCTGGCACAGGAA
>CAZUCM010000083.1:5492-10266 GCA_964619235.1 uncultured Terriglobales bacterium | reverse complement strand
TAGCAGTGTGAGGTGATCGGAGTTGATGCAGGCGGGCGTGTGCCGTGCCAGCCAGGTCAGCGCCTTGCGCTCGGCTCCCGCCGTCAGCGCCTCTTGAAAACGGGGCGCGGAGCGGAAAGCGCCCTCAGAGGCTGAAGCTCCAGTTTTGTTTGCGTCGTCGTGCGACACGACGGAAGTCCGGCCCGGATACAAAACCGCATGGTTCGCAGCTGCCGGCATTCCGGGCGAGGCGTTTGCAGAAGAGGCGTGGTCAAAGCGATTGGCGGCTTGATTTGCGCGCATCATTGACTCCCCCGGTTGGCCGTAGTGGCGCCGGCCAGGACGCCCGAACGCGTCGAACGCAGCGTAAATTCCAGCGATTCGCGGGGAATGCTTTCAATGAACGGTCCAATCAACCATCCCAGACCGGTGGGAACATCGCGCGTCAAGGAAATGGCTTCGCATTCCACATAAACTCCGCGGCTCGTCTGTACGAAGCGCCAGTAGGTATTCAGCCGCCACAGAAATCCGTCGTCATGGCCTTCCGGCAGCGCATGTTCGCCGGCGCCGCCCGCATCGGCAATCTGGCGAACGAGGGTGCTGTGGGAATCGCCAAACTGGTGCGTGGAATCCAGTTGCCCATAGTGAACGTCGTATTCGGTATCGAGGACTGCGGTAATGATCTTGTGCCACCGCAGTCGCATGGAGATTCGAAAGTCGTTGCCATGGCGGGAGAGCAGCTTCGAGCGCACGACCTGGGGACTGTAGTAGCGCGGCAGATGATCGTAATCCTGAACCACGGCCAGAGTCTGGGCCAATGTAGCTCCGGGAATAAACGCGGCACCCACCCAATGGTGGATCAGCCCGCCGGGAATCGACCGCGCCGTACTCCCGCGTTTCTCGATCCAAATTTCGCCACGCCCCAGGCTGGCGATGGCTTGCGCGCGTTCGGCTGCCGGAAGCGTATCGACGGTCAGAAAGGTTTGCGGCGAGCTCCGCTGTTGGCGAATGCCGCTTTCGGCTTCTTCGACATAATGGGTGAAGGCAAGCAGAGTTTGCGGCTTCAACTCCGTGGCGCGCGCGTCGCTCAGCAGCAGGCACCAGGCCACAAGCACCAAGCTGGAGCGGCGCCAGCGCGGCATCCTCGGTGCCGGCTGCCGCCTTCTATTTTCGCTTCCAGTGTTTTTTTCGATCATCGTTCTCCTTGCGGCTCCTTCCGGCTACTTCCGGAATCGCCGGTGCCGCGAATATGCCGGATTTAATGCAATGGACGCAATGCACCGCTCCTCAGTTGCGCCTCACCGGGTAAGCCACTGCTGAAAAATGACTTATATAGCAACCTCATTTTGCCAAATCGGGCGCAAGCGCAGGTAAACTAGCGTTCAAGCATGGAAAGAATCGGCACCGGCAGGCTGTTTCGCTTCGGCGTGTACGAGGCCGTCGAGGTCAGCGGAGAGCTGCGCAAGCAAGGCCGCCGGCTGCGGCTGCAAGGCCAGCCCTTTCAGGTGTTGCTCATGTTGCTGGAGCGGCCGGGAGAGGTGGTCACCCGAGAGGAGATACGCCAGCGGCTATGGCCGGACGGGACCTTTGTCGACTTTGACCATGGCCTTAATACCGCCATCAATAAGCTGCGGGATTGCCTGGGCGAATCCGCCAGCAATCCCAGGTTTGTTGAAACCTTGGCCAAGCGCGGCTACCGCTTCATTGCTCCCGTCGAAGTTGCGGATAACGGCGGAACGCCCACCGCCTCCGAAGTTAACCAACCTTCCGAGCCGTTTCCGTCGCCGGAGCCGTTACCAACGCAAGAGCCGTTGCCATCGCCGGAGGCATTGCCATCGCCCGAGCCGTTGGACGCTGCTACGGCTTCGACGGCGGCGTTCAGCCAGTTCCTTACCCAGCCGCATCAACTGCCGCAACCGTCGCACGGAATCGTGCGCAAGCTGTTTTTTCTTGTGCAGCTGATGTATCTGTCTTTCTATTTGATATCGCTGGCGCGGCTGGGCGAGGTGGGGCATCTGCTGGCGGATCTGCCGCGGCACGGCTGGTGGATCATGGTAGTGCTCATCGTCACCGCGGTGGTTGCCATTCCCGCACGCCTGTACCTGATGACGGCGGTCCTATTCAAAGCGCCGGGGCTGAGGGAAAACTTCCTGAAGCTGTTTCCCTTCCTCTTCCCCGTCGACCAGCTGTGGGCACTGGCTCCGTTTCTGCTGCTGCCGCAGATTGGTGTGGGTCTGGCCCTCGGCGTCACCGCGGCACTGCTTTATGTCCCCTTTGCCCAGCGTTCGCTGATCCTGATGGGCGCCGGCATCAGTCGCCGTACTTGACCGAGCAGCCATACGGACGAGTCACCGGCATGCTGACGCTTTTGCCGCTCATCAACTCCGAAAGCGCTGCGCTGACATAATTTTTGCTGGCAGGTATGTCGGACTGGTCCGGAGTGGGATGATCGTCGATCGCCCCGTCATACGCCACCTTGCCGCTGGGATCGATGACGAACATATCCGGCGTCGTCTTGGCGGAGTAAAGGTGTCCGATGGCGCCGGTCGGATCCAGTAAAGCCGCAGTGGGCGCAGCATTCATCTTTTGCAGATAAGCATTTTCCTCAGGCGCGGTCACATAGCCTTGATGGCCGGGCGCCGAGGAGATCACGGTGAACCAGACCACACCCTTGGCGGTCCACTGCTTTTGCAGGTTCTGCATGTTTCCGCTCTCGTAATGCTTACGGGTGAATGGGCAGCCGTTGTTATGCCACTCCAGCACCACGTACTTTCCTTTGTACTCGGATAGCTTATGGACCTGGCCATTGCTGTCGGTGCCGGTGAAATCCGGCGCCGGATCGCCAACCTTCACCGCCAGTGCGGGCACGGCCGCCAGCAGCAAAAACAGGATCGCAGAGTTGATGCGAGACTTCATGAATCGTATGCCTCCCTGAGTTTTCAATTAGGTTGGAGCGTGGAAACAGCGCTAAGGTTTCAAGATTTCAATGTAAAGAATTGCAAAGAACAGCATGCAAGGGAAATTGAGTAATTTGGATGTCTCCCTGCCTCCGTGGCAAGACGGAACTACCTCCTGACCGGAACACTGATGCTGTAGGCATTACCGGAAACTCTCAGCACGCCGGTAAGCGTGGAGATCTCATGCATCAATTGCCCGGATTTCTTCAGCTGCAGCGAGGTCGATGCGGCTGAATACTGAACGGCTTGCGGCGCGGAATCTTCAATCTGTCCCGGCACAAGCGGGAAAAAATAGACGCCGTGCTCGGCCTTCCCGGTGCGGAGGTGCACCAGAAAGGCGTCCTTGCGTGAGTGCGCGCTCAGCGTCCAGCCCGGCGGCATCGGTTTCGGCAGCAGGCTACGGGCCGTCTCGAACAAAGGATGCGTCGCAGGATTTGGCCCAGCAGAGGCCGCTACCGGCAGGGTCATTTGCAACTGCGCACGCCCTGCGATACACATATCCCGGCAGACCAGCCAGCGCAGGTCGGCCGCAATCGGCACACTGGCCACACGCAACTGCGGCGGTACATGCAGTGGCGCCATCAGCAGCACTGAGTCCTGATAGCCGTAATCCATCAGAGATAAGGTCGGGAAACGCTCGGGAGAGGGCCATTGCAGCGGACCCGCGGAAAATCCCGGCGGCAATTGCCAGTTAACCTGCGGCGGCGCGCCCGAGTCGCCGGAGTTTACCCAGTAGATGTGCCAGCCCGGATCAAGCTGAAAATAGAAACCTACCCAGTTGCCCGGAGCCCTTTGCGGTACAACGGCATTCTGCTCGGCGACAAGGCCCACTTTGACGTGCAGCGCAGAGACGGTATCCATGCCCGCCATGGCCGCCGGACAAATCAGCAACCACAAGAAGGCAACTGCCATGCTCCGTTGAAATCCACCCGATCCTGCTGAACGTTTCATACCACTGCCGGCATACCGCATCGACTCATAAGATGAAGCATCCCTCGCCGGCGATTCAGCGGCCCAGCTATTTAACCGCCATGTACACGCGCCGCCGGGGATCCACAAAGTGCAACCGCTCATAGCGATCTCCGTCGCAGGGAATAGCGCGCCGGCTTAGTCGCGCGTCATTATGGCCCCGCAATCGCCACGATGCCGGAAATCACGTCCGCGTAAGCCGTGGGATATTTCCAATGGTAAGGGGCACTCGCAATGTTGGCCAAACCACCATCTGCCAAAGCCTCGATGGTGATGACATAGTTGCCCGATGACAGCCCAGCGATCGTCGCCGACGTCTGCGCCGTATAGGCCGCCACTGTGGGAACCGCCGGCGATGAGTCAACGTCGTCGATTTGGATACGGTACCCGTACAGCGTCAGGCCGGATGGCAGACCGGTGGGTGCATTCCAACTCAGCGTGAAGGAGTTGGGCGCGCTGCTGGCAACTTGCAGAGCCGTGCCGTTCAGCTTAGGACTTCCGACAGCCGGCATGAGCGGCGCAATTTCCGTGGTGGTCAGCGTGGTCGTAGCATAACCAACTTCCGCGCAGATTCCGGACTGACAGGAGCCGCCGTGGGCGCTCAGAACTACCGGCCAGGTAGAAGCAAATGGATTTTCATACGACACTTTTCCCAGATCCGTCTTATCCTTGAGTACCTGGGCAACATCGATGGAGACAAGTCCCAACGTCGCCCGCTCAGGGACGTCAGGAACGTCCAGCGATGTGACTCTCAGCGGCGCATGTTGGGCAATCACGCGGCCGGTAACGATCGGCTCCACGGAAAGGTCCACAAAGAAGTCATCCGCTGCCGACGTGGAGGCCGCTTGTACGGCATATACATCGGACCA
>CAZUCM010000083.1:0-5482 GCA_964619235.1 uncultured Terriglobales bacterium | reverse complement strand
ATCGACTGTAACGTCGAGCGAAGCAGGGGTACCCGAAGAGATGGCGGTAGCAATGGTATCGTTCGGATTGCTGCTGTTCAACATGAGCGAAGACGATGAAAAGTAGGGGCCCAGAAATCTGGTGCTCTGGGTATCGTTATACTCATACTGCAACACAAAACTCGTATCGTTCTCAGGCGAGCCTATATTCGAAAAGCCGGTGTACGATACCGCTGCGGATACCGTCGTATCGCCGTCCGAGGGAGCCGACGCGCCCAACGGACACGCGCTATTCCCATCATCGACTACCGCGGTGGGGCTCGCCAGGTCGCAATAAATCCCGGCATTCGGACTAACGAAGGCAAGGCCATCGCCGGTTGTAACCCCGTCTCCGGTGACCCATGTGTCAAAATTGCCGGTCGGGTTAAGCGTCAGAGTTCCAGACAAGGAATTCTCAGGCGGACGGCCAGCGTAATCCGTACCGCAATCGAAGGTACTGCTGTTGGTCCAGTAAAGCCTGGTAATACCAGTCTGCGTGGCATGCAACACCACGCTGAAGAATCCGGCCGGAACGCCGGAAATGATATAGCTTCCATCGGATTGTAATGTGCCATTAATGGACTGAAAAGAACCGTCGGATTGCGGCACCTTCGCCCCGACGGCGTACAGTACCTGTGTTACCGGGGTTGCCGGGGCGCTAGTTGTGCCGGTCCAGTATTGGTCGATACAACTAACGGCAATGTTGCCCAGCGGCGTCACCGTCCACGACTGCTGGGCCGTGCCACCGCCGCCGGCGAGGGCCGTCACCGTAAAATTGTTGGCTACGCGCGACTGTGCCGCAGCCGGTGTCCAGGTAATCGTATCGCCGCTCAGCGTGGCGCCCGCGGGCGCTTGCGTCAGTTTAAAGGTCACATCGGCTCCGTGGGATAATGTGGCCGCCACGGTATACGTATATGCCGTGCCCTGCTCCGCGCTCAGCGGAGCTGAAGTGGTAAACAACGGAACGCAGGTAGGCGTGACCGTCCACGATTGGCTGACCGTTGATCCCCCCGGCGCGGTCACGGTCAACACGAAAGCGTTGGGAACGCACGACTGGTCCGCACTCGGAAGCCAGGATACGGTAGTTCCGCTCAGCGTGGCGCCCGCCGGCGCAGTGACCAGATTGGCGAGCAGGGCGGTGCCGCCCGGCTCGTTCGTCTGGAAGCTGTAGGTGTAATCGACGCCTTGCAGCGCCGCTGCCGGAGGGGTCGTGGTGAATGCCGGGGGGGGATACGTCTTGGAACCACAAGCGGTTAGAAGAGCCAACAGGCCCAGAATCGCGATTCCCCATGCTGCCCCATGCCGTCTTACGTTTCCCGATCCACGTTTCACGTTGAAAACCCTCGCTCTCTATGGGTCGAATCCCGCTTGGAATCCGGCCCTACGGGAAATCCTCCCGCGCTGGAGCATTCAGGCGCGCCGGTAACGTCCCACCGGGCACACCTTTCATGCAAAAACCAAACTAAAACCACTGCGGACACCTAACTAACATGGAAGAACCCAAGAATTACACAATTCCCCGTTGGAGGCAACGGCTGACCCGCTGTAACGATTGGCAAACGGCGAACAGCCTATCGTACTATTTTGATTCAGTGAGCGCTCCCACCACAAACGAAGGGCAACTGCGCGGTTTCTATAGGGTCCTGGCCCGGGCTTGGGGGCCACAGCACTGGTGGCCGGCGCGCTCGCGCTTCGAGATGATCGCCGGCGCTTACCTTACGCAGAACACCGCCTGGACCAACGTCGAACGCGCCCTCGCCAATCTGCGGCAGGCTGGTGTTTTAAGCGTGACCGGCATCCGGCGGACCCCGCTTGCGGAACTGGAACGGCTGATCCGTCCCGCCGGCTATTTCCGGCAAAAGGCGCAGCGCCTGAAAACCTTTGTCGCCTTTCTCGACAAGCGCTACCATGGCTCGTTTCGCCGGATGTTTGCCCAGTCCACGGCTCAGCTGCGCCAGGAACTGCTCGCGCTGAACGGCGTTGGCCCGGAAACCGCCGACTCGATCTTGCTCTATGCGGGCAATCATCCCGTCTTTGTCGTGGACTCCTATACCCGCCGCATTCTCGAACGCCATGACATTCTGCCTTCCACGGCAGACTATGAGGAGATCCGGGAGTTGTTTCAGCAGGCGTTGGCAGGCCGCCGGCCGCCGGCCCCGCCTTGGCTTGGGCCGGCCGCCGGTCTTCGTCTTCGGCCAGAAGCGCAGGATAAGCGCAGTGCCAATGAAACGGCCCGGAAGAGGATTCCGGAAACGTGGAACGCTCCCGGCGCCCACCGCGGCGCTGCACATCTTCCCTCCCCCATGAGTAGGGCAAAACGCGCGCCCCAGGCACAAGTTTTTAACGAGATGCATGCCCTCCTTGTAGGAGTAGCCAAGAATCATTGCCATAAGTCGAAGGCGCAGTGCGAGGAATGTCCGCTGAAAGTGTTCCTTCCCGCGGGCACCGTCTCCGGCCGGGGCGTGCGCCAGACAAAGAAATTATCATCGTAATGCCGCTTGCGGCCGAAGAAGCTGCCGCTTTTATGCGTGCGCAAGAAAAAAGCAGGTTTTCCGTATAATCTCAATCTGAGGGACAAGCCTGAGGTGCCTGCCAATTCCTCGAAGAACGAACCGGACCGCAGCCGCCGGGGGCTGATCATCAGCCTGGCGATCGGGATTGCCGTACTATTTTTCATCATCTTTTCGCAGCAGGCCTTCAATCTGACCTTTCTGCGCCCCAACAACAATCAGCAGACTCTGATATTCTCCGCGCTTTCGGCGGTGGTGGTGCTGCTGCTGATTACGCTGTGCTTCGTGCTGATGCGCACGGTGCTGAAGCTGTTGGCCGACCGGCGCAGCGGCATGTTGGGCTCCATGTTCCGCACCCGCATGCTGCTGGGCGCCCTGCTGCTCTCGCTGGCCCCGGTGATCTTCCTGTTCGTCTTCGCCTATGGGCTGATGAACCGCTCCATCGACAAATGGTTCTCGCGTCCGGTGCAGGAGGTACAGGAGAACACCACTGCGGTTGCCAATCTCCTGACGACTTACGCCGCGCGCAACGCCAATCTGGAGGCTGCCGCCATCGCCTCCACCCCGGATACGCAACAATCCTTCGAAACCGGAGACTTTGCCGGAGCCATGACCGTGCTGCACCAGCATGAAGCCACGCTGGACGACGGTTTCGCCTTCGCCATCGTCGACGATCAGGCTGAGGCCATGTTCCAGGCGCCGGAGAGCTGGCCGGTGATTCGCGCCCGCCTGCCGGCGCTGGCCGACTTGAATTCCCCGAGGCCGCGGCCGTTCTCGCTGGACGGCAGAGACTACATACTGGGCGCGGCCACCGTAGGCTCCAACGGCCGGATTCTGGTGGCCCTGCCGCTGCCCGCGAATTTTTCCAGCACACTGGCGCAGATCGAAGCCAGCGAGCAGCGCTATGCCGAACTCAGCGCCCAGCGCAAATTGGTTCGCCGAACCTATATGCTGTTGCTGCTGCTGCTGACGGTTGTGGTGTTGTTTGCCTCCACCTGGTTTGCGCTGTTCCTGGCCAAATTCGTTACCCGCCCGGTAGCCGCGCTGGCCGCCGCCACCGAAGCGATTTCGCGCGGCCGCTTCGACTATCGCATTGATTTGCGCGCCGGCGACGAACTCGGACGGCTGGTGCATTCGTTCAATCGCATGGCCGAGGAACTGGAATCGAACCGGCGGCAGCTGCAGGCTTCCGGCCAATCGCTGACCGAGGCGAACACCGCTCTGGAACAACGCCGGCGGCAGATGGAAGTGATTCTGGAAAGCATTCCCACCGGCGTACTCTCGCTGGACGCCGAACGCCGGGTGGTGCGAACCAACTCGGCTTTGCTCCGCATCTTTCATGCTCCCGACGCCGGCTTTGCGGCCGGCGCCCTCCTGGACCAGTGTTTCCCCCAGGAAATGGTGGCCGATCTGCGGATGATGCTGCGCAAATCGGATCGCATGGGCTCGGTGAGCAGCCAGACGGAGATTACCTGGGGCGGTTTTCGCTACGATCTGGCGATTACCGCTGCGGCCCTGCAAAGCGATCGTCAACGCTCGGGATATGTGCTGGTTTTCGAAGATCTCTCCGATCTGCTGCGCGCACAGAAGCAAGCCGCCTGGCGGGAGGTGGCTCGACGCGTGGCCCATGAGATCAAGAATCCGTTGACCCCCATCGCGCTTTCGGCCGAGCGTATCCGCCGCCATCTGGAACGCGGCAGCCCGCCGGACAGCCACTCCCTGGCAATCATCCACGGCTGCGCCGGAACCATCGGCGGGGCGGTGGAAACCCTGCGCGCGCTGGTGGATGAATTCTCCACCCTGGCACGCTTTCCGACGGCGCAGTTGCAGCCTTCCGAAATCAATCCGATTGTGCACAGCGCGCTGGCCCTGTTCGAAGGCCGAATGCATAGAATCGAAGTACGCACCGATCTGGCGCCCGATCTGCCCAAAGTCCTGGCCGATCCCGAGGCCATGAAGCGCGCCCTGGCCAATCTGGTGGACAATGCCGCCGAAGCCATGCAGGATTCGCTGGTGCGCGAAATCTATATTTCCACGGCCCTGCTGGCGGGCAAGGACATGGTTGAAATCGTGGTGGCGGACAGCGGACCGGGCGTTTCCCCCGAGGTGAAAGAACGCCTGTTCCTGCCTTACTTTTCCACCAAGGAACGCGGCACCGGCCTGGGACTGGCCATCGTCAGCCGCATTGTGGAAGATCACCACGGCAGCATCCGCGTGGAAGAGAATTTGCCGGTGGGCGCGCGGTTTACGATAGAGTTGTCGCTGGCGCCGGAGAAACCATGCACCGCCGATGACACGGAGGAAGCAAAGACGAATTTGTGATTTGTGATTGAACGGCGGGTTGCACCAAGGACTTTGCGGTGGAACAGGTCGCGTTTTTGCGGTGGAAAGACAACATGCAAAACATTCTTATCATTGACGACGAACGCAGCATCTGCGACTCGCTGCAAGGTGTACTCGAGGACGAAGGCTACCAGGCCACCACCGTGCAGTCCGGCGAGGCCGGGCTGGAGATGATCTCGAAAAAAGCTTTCGACGTGGTTCTGCTCGATGTCTGGCTCCCCGGAATCGACGGGCTGGAAGCGCTGGAGAAGATCAAGGAGTCCGAAGACGCACCCGAGGTCATCATGATCTCCGGGCACGGCACCATTGAAACCGCGGTGCGCGCCACCAAGCTCGGCGCATACGATTTCCTGGAAAAGCCGCTCTCCCTGGAAAAGATCCTGATCCTGGTCAAGAACGCCGCCGATGCCAGGCGTTTACGCAGCGAGAACCGCGAATTCAAGAAGCAGATGCTCAGCCGCAGCGTCATCGTGGGCAACAGCGTTCCCATGAAGGCCCTGCGCCAGCAGATTGCGCTGATGGCCCCGACCAACGGGCGCGTGCTGATTTACGGCGAGTCGGGTACGGGCAAAGCACTGGTGGCCCGCGCCATGCATGCGCAAAGCCTGCGC
>CAZUCM010000082.1:0-10277 GCA_964619235.1 uncultured Terriglobales bacterium | reverse complement strand
TGCCGTCGTGAGCGTTGAAGCCCTTGGATTCCATCATGCTCTGGCTCACCACCCCGTAGCCGCCGGCATCGGCTTTCCCGGCAGCGTCCTTCTGCGTCTTCTGTTCGGCTCCCGCCGGCGCTGGGAACAGCCAGATCGATCCATCGGTCAAGACGCCATCCACATCGAACAATATGAGTTTGATTTTCTTCGCGCGTGCTTTCGACATCGGTGACAATATTCTCCCGTCCAGGAATATAAGTGCCTGTTTGTGGCTGCAAAGGCAAGATTTTACTAGGTAATGGGCAATAAGCAAGAAGCAATAACACGGCCGTCGGCCTTTGGCTGTCGGCCGTCGGCCAGAAAAACCGGCAGCCCACGAGACACTCCCCGCGCCCCTTCAGGGCGCACATCGTTTTATAACGCAGCCAGGGGTTCCGAGCCGCAAACACCGCGGCTCTCCACCCCTGGCTAGGATTCCAGGCGCGGCTTCGCCGCTCACACTACGGGTACCCACATTCTGTTTTTTTACGAGAAATGGATCAGCCCGATCTGCGCGCCTGCCACGAAAACTTCTGTCGCTCTTAACTTTATCGCTGTATCCCCAATTGCCCTCTGCGTCCATTGCGTCCTCTGCGTTCGTCCTTTGCCGGATTGCCCTCCCCGCCTTTCCTCCCCGAAAGCGCGCTACAATGGCCTCAACAGGACTGGGCGGTCCGACTCCCGGTCCGGGGGGCGTACGATGCGCCGCAATTTCCCGGCAGTTTCTCTGTGCATTCTGGTTTTCCTCTGCGGCCTATCCGCCCAAAACTCCACACCGCCAGCCGTGCCCGAACCGCTGCAAACCGCGGCGGCGCCGCGGCATTATGAGCCTCCTCCGCCGAACGCCACGGTCGAAGAATTGGACCGGCGCGGCAACGAGCTGCGGGAAGAAAAGGCTTATCGCGATGCCATCGACTATTACCAGGCCGCACTGCGCAAGACTTCCGAACGGCCGGTGCAGGCGTCGCTCTACAACAAAATCGGCATCGCCGATTTGCAGATTCTGCAGTACGGGGAAGCCCGGAAGAATTTCGACCGGGCACTGAAGAAACAAAAAACCTTCGCCGACGCCCGCAACAACCTGGGCGTAGCTTACTTTCTGGAGAATCAGTATTCCCGCGCCATTGCCGAATACCGCAAGGCGATCAAGTTGAACGAAACCGAGGCTTCGTTCTACAACAACCTGGGCACGGCGTATTTCGCCAGCAAGTCCATTGACCGCGCCATGGCCGCCTACCGCCGCTCCATCGAACTGGATCCCGATATCTTCCATCACAAGTCCCGTGTCGGCGTCGCCGCACAGTTATCCAACCCCGATGACCGGGCATTGTTCGCCTACATGCTGGCCAGGACTTATGCCCAGGCCGGCGACAACGATCAGAGCCTGGAATACCTGAGAAAGGCAATGGAGGACGGCTACCCCGGCATCAAGAACGTCTACAAGGACGAGCAGTTTTCCGCACTGCGCAAGGACCCGCGCTTCACCGCCCTGATGGCCGCAAAACCAAAAGCAATTTCGGAGTGAATGGCTAGGCGGGACTGCGGCGCTTATTTGAACGCATACGCATAGATCACGGTCAGCAGACCGATGGCACAAACCAGCGCAAAGCTGCGCCAGAAGGTGAAGCGCAATAACTGGGCTTCCTCGGAGGCTTTCATGCCGGTGGCCGCCGTAGCCACGGCGATGGTTTGTACGCTGATCATCTTCCCCATAACGCCGCCGCTGGAGTTGGCCGAGGCCATCAGTACCGGACTGAGTCCCAACCGATTGGCGCTTACGACCTGCAGATTGCCGAAAAGCGCGTTGGACGAGGCGTCGGAGCCGGTAAGAAATACCCCCATCCATCCCAGCATCGGGCTGAAGAACGGAAACAAGCTTCCCGATGAGGCAAAGGCCAGCCCCAGCGTCGCCGTGGCTCCGCAGTAATTCATCACGAACGCCAGGCTGACCACCGAGGCAATCGTGATCAGCGGAAACAGCATCTGGCGAAGGGTTGAGGCCCACACCTCAAGAAACCGCCGGGGAGACAGCCCGGCCATGGCGGAAGCCAGAATGCCGGCGATTAAACAGGCGGTGCCCGGGCTGACCAGCCAATCAAAACGGTAGACGGCGGCGTAAGGCGACGGCGACGGCACCACCGGCGGCATGCGCAGAATCTGATTATGGAGTCCCGGCCAGAACCAGCGCGGCCCCGCATGTTCCAGTACGCTTCTGACCGGCGGCCAGCCCCACAGCAGGACGCAGATGGCCAGCAGCGTGTAAGGCATCCATGCCCGGAAGATCTCCCCTGGGCTGTAACTTGTGCCCTTCACCGCACAGGGCGCAGCCGCCGCCGAAGAACGGCCAAAGCCGGTTGCAGTAGCCGGGAAGGCCGTGGAGGTTTCGGAAACCTCCTGCTCGCCGGGCTTCAGCAAGCCCGTATCCGATTTCCCTGCCTCCTCTGCGCTCTCTGCGGAAAATAGCCTCTGGTCTTTCGGCTTCCACACGCGGAGCAGCGCTACCAGGCACGCCATAGCCACCATGGGAGCGAGTACATCGGTCAACTGCGGCCCGATTTTCCAGGAAGCAAAGAACTGGACTGTGGCGAAGCTCACCCCGCACAGTGCGGCAGCCGGCAGCGTCCCCCGCACTCCCTTGCGTCCGCCTACGATGGCGGTGAGGTAGATCGGAATGCAAAGTGACAACGGAGCGCACAATCGTCCCGCCCAGGTGCTGAGACTGAGCATCGGCAGACCGGTAACCGCGTTCAGCGTCACCATGGGAGTGCCCAGCGCGCCGAAGGCCACCGGCGCGGTGTTGGCCAGCAGACAGATCTGGGCGGCGCGCAAGGGGGTAAAGCCCAGCCCCGCCAGCATCGCCGCTCCCACTGCCACCGGAACTCCCGAACCGGCCGCGCCCTCAATGAATGCGCCGAAGGCAAAGGCAATCAACAGGGCCTGCAATCGCCGGTCGCTGGTGAGGCCGATCAGCGAGGCCTTGATGGTCTCAAATTGCCCGGTGGCAACCGTGAGCCGGTAAAGCAGAATGGAGTTGAAGGTAATCCAACCGATGGGCAATAGGCCAAATGCGGCGCCATAGGTGGCAGCGGCCAGGATGCGATCCGGCGGCATCCGGTAGACGGCAAGCGCTACCGTCATGGCCGTGGCCAGACTGATCAGCGCTGAAATCCAGGAAGGTTTTCGCAGCCCGGCCAGTAAAAACAGCAGCACCAGCATCGGCAGCGCGGCCCCCAGCGAGGACCATCCCAGGCCATGCAGCAGCGGTGTGTAGTTTTGCGGCCACATACAAAGCAGAACGGACTTCTCTCCGGCTTCTAACTTCCGGCCCTTAACTCTTAACTCCTAACTACTGACTCCTAACCTGGATGATTCATCAGATCTTCTCGCAAACCGTCTGCCGCTGGGAGCGCGGGCTGCCAACCCGCATTCCGGTGCATGAATGCATTCGCAGGGCGGGCTGGCAGCCCGCGCTCCCAGGCCTCCGCTGCTTTGTGCCAGCATCTTTCATGAAACATCCAAGCTAACTACTGCTTACCAGCTGCTTCCCTGCGGCTTCAATGTGTTGGGCCGAGATGCCGTATTTTCGCAACAGGGCGATCCAGTCGCCGGATTCGGAGAACCTGTCCGGGATGCCGAGCATACGCATGCGCGCGGGAGCCTGTTGCGCCAGAGTCTCGGCGACAGCGCTGCCCAGGCCGCCCACGGTCGTATGCTCTTCCACCGTCAGCACCTTGCCGGTTCTGCGCGCGGACTCGGCCAGGCATTCGGTATCCAGCGGCTTGATGGTGGAAACTTGCAGCAGGTCGACGGAAACTCCCTGCTCGGCCAGGCGGGCCGCCGCTTCGATCGCCATAGCGGTGGGCACGCCGCAGACGGCAATCGTCAGATCCTTGCCCCGGCGCAGCCTGCGGATTTTACCCAATTGCAGCGGGGCGTGATCGGCAAACAGAACCGGTGTCGGATTGCGGCAGATGCGGAGGAAGCAGGGACCGTCCAGCCGCAATGCCGCCGCCAGCGCCTGCCGCAATTCCACCGCGTCGGCCGGCGCCACCACCGTAAGATTCGGCATGGCGCGCATAATGGCCAGATCGAGAATCGCCTGATGGCTGGCGCCATCGTAGGAATCGGACAAGCCGGCGTAGTTGCCGGCAAGGATCACCGGCAACCGGTTATAGCAAATAATGTTGCGCACCTGATCGGTGGCCTTTAAATCCAGAAAGATGGCAAAGGAGCTGACCACGGGCCGCAATCCGCAGGTCGCCATTCCGGCAGCCACATCGGTCATGTTGGCTTCCGCCACTCCCATATTGAAGAAGCGTTGCGGATACCTGGCGCCGAAAGCGGCAGTGCGGGTACTGGTGGCTACGTCGGCGTCCAGCACCACCATTTCCGGGTGCTCCTCGGCCAGAGAGAGCAGCGCTTCTCCTAAAGCATCACGCATGGCCACGGCGGAAGGAGTCATATTTGCCGCCCCAGCTCCGCCAGCGTCGCCTGCAATTCCGCGGATGCCCGCCGGTAGGTTTCGTCATCCACCACCGCCCCATGCCAGTGCGCGGAGTTCTCCATAAAAGAGACGCCGCGGCCCTTGCGGGTTTTGTAGATGATCGCGGCCGGCCACCGGGTTTGCGCATGGGCCCAATCCAAAGACTGCAACACCGCGGCCGCATCGTTGCCGTCGTACACCTCCGGCGCAACGTTCCAGTTAAAAGCACGCAGCTTGTCGGCAAGGGGGTCCATCGGCATGATGACGTCGCTGGGTCCGTCGAGCTGCACTTTGTTGTAGTCGATGAGCGCCACCAGCCGCGGCGGCTGGAATTTGGCAGCCGCCATAATGGCTTCCCAGGTCTGGCCTTCGTTGAGGCAGCCATCCCCCAGCAGCACGTAGCTCCAGAATTCTTTTCCCAGCAACCTCGCGGCCAGGGCCATGCCCAGGGCGACGGAAGCGCCATGTCCCAGCGAGCCGGTGGACATCTCCACCCCCGGGGTGGAGGTCATGCAAGGATGCCCTTGCAGACGGGAATCAAGTTGGCGGAAGGTCGCCAGCTCTTCCGGCGGAAAATAGCCGCGGTTGGCCAGCACCGTGTACAGCATGCAGGAAGCGTGTCCTTTGCTGAGCACCAGCCGGTCCCGGTCGGCCCATTGGGGATCCTCGGGACGAACTTTCATGGCATCGAAGTAAAGCGCGGTCAACAGCTCGGCGGCGGAAGCCGCGCCTCCCCAGTGGCCGGTGCCCCGGCGGTGCAGAATGTCCAGTACCGTAATGCGGAATTCCTGCGCCAGATATTGCAGCATGGCGGCCTTTTTCTGGCGGGAAGGCTCCCGCAGAACCAGCCGGCGATCCAACCGTGGCGCTATCGCAATCTCTGCCATGGTGTCCTTTATTGCTTGCTGTCTGTCCGAATGAGTTTCAGCCGCTCCACTTTAATGCAACCCTGGCCAAAGTGGAACAACATTTCGCTGCGTCGATTCTTTTCGCCGGGCCGCGGACAAATCCGATAAACTAGCCGCGTTCCATGCTTCGTCCCCAACTCCGAACGGAGGTCAGCCAGGTGCCGAGATTTGCCGCAAATCTGTCGATGATGTTCAATGAACTGCCATTTTTGGAGCGCTTTGCCGCCGCGGCGGAAGCCGGGTTCCAGGGAGTGGAATATCTTTTTCCTTACGAGCACCCGGTAGAGGTGCTGGAGGAGCTGCTCCGCAAACATCGGCTGGAAAATGTGCTGTTCAACCTGCCTCCCGGAAACTGGAGCGCCGGAGAACGCGGAATCACCTGCCTGCCGGGACGGGAAGAGGAATTCAAGACGGGCGTGGAGACGGCATTGGCCTATGCCCTGCGGCTGAAATCCGCACGCGTGCACGCCATGGCCGGCATCGCCCCCGCCGGCGCCGCCCCCGAGGCGCTGCAAGCCACCTACATTGGCAATATGAAGTACGCCGCCCGGAAATTCGCCAGGCACGGCATTACCATGCTGATGGAAGCCATCAATACTCGAGATATGCCCGGTTTCTATCTGAACACCCAGGCCCAGTCGCATGCCTTGATGACGGCGGTGAATGAGCCCAATCTCAAGATGCAGATGGACTGTTACCACATGCAGATTATGGAAGGCGACCTGGCGGTGAAGCTGCGCAAGTACGCCGCGGATTGCGGGCATGTGCAGATCGCAGGCGTTCCCGAGCGGCACGAGCCGGATACGGGCGAGATCCGTTATTCCTATATTTTCGACCTGCTCGACGAAATCGGATACGTCGGCTGGGTCGGTTGCGAATATCGCCCCGCCGGCAAAACGGTGGATGGATTGGCATGGATGAAGTAAAGATTCAAGGTCAAAGAAAGGCAGGCTGACGTGGCAAAGATCGGTTTTGTAGGTTTGGGCATCATGGGCAGTCCGATGTCCATGAATCTGATGAAGGCCGGACACACGCTGGCGGTGTATGACATCGTCCCGGCGCTATTGGAGAAAGTGGCAGCGGCCGGCGCGGCCCGCGGGGAATCCTGCCGCGAGGTAGCCGCACGTTCGGAGATTGTGATTACCATGCTGCCGGACGGCCCGGAGGTGGAACAGGCGATCCTGGGCCCGGGCGGCGTGCTGGAAGGTTCGCCCAAAGGCCAGACCATCGTCGATATGAGTTCCATCAGCCCGCTGGTGGCACAAAAGGTGGCGGCTGCCTGTGCGAAGAAGGGCGTGGAGTTTCTGGATGCTCCCGTCAGCGGCGGCGAACCAAAAGCCATCGACGGTACCCTGGCCATCATGGTGGGAGGCGATGAGGGGGTGTTCCGCAAGATGCAACCCATCCTCCAGGCCATGGGCTCCACGGTTACGCTTACCGGTCCGGTGGGCGCGGGGAATGTGACCAAACTGGCGAATCAGATCATCGTGGCATGCAACATTGCCGCCATGGGCGAGGCCCTGGTGCTGGCCACGCAGGCGGGACTGGACCAGGAAGTGGTATTCAACGCCATCAAAGGCGGCCTGGCGGGCAGCACCGTCCTCAATGCCAAGGCGCCCATGGTGCTGGAGCGCAACTTTAAACCCGGATTTCGCATTAGGCTTCACCAGAAAGACCTGCGCAACGCGATGCTGGCCGCCGAATCGATGAAGCTGGCTTTGCCCTTGACCAGCATGGTGCAGCAGATGCTGATGGCGCTGATGAAGAAAGGCAAAGGTGAGCTGGACCACTCCGCCATCGTCACCTTTGTCGAAGAACTGGCCGGCACGGAAGTAAAGAAGGGCGGCGGAAAAGCGTAGCCCGAATCATTCACGAAATTGGCTGTCTTTGGCTGTCTACTGTTGTGGCGGTTTCTTTTGGTCGTTATCGTCGCCCTTGATGATGCCGACGAGTTTGCCGAACAGTCCCTTCTTCTTATCGTCTGCGGTGGGCTGGTCGGAGCGAGGCGGTGCCGGCTGCGGCGTGCCGCCAATCCCCAGCAGCTTCTGGATGATATTGCGATGATCGCCCGGCTGCTGTTCGCAGGTGATGGTGGGCTCGGTGCCGGCAATGAAGGCCACGGTGATGGCCTGCGGGCAAGCCGGCGTGGACAGCCGATTGGTCTCTTTGTCGATGCGCACATCCACTACGCCGGCAGGCTGCGGGAAATCATGAACATCGCGGTACTGCGGCAGCTTGACCGCGCGCTTCATGAATTCGCCCCAGATCGGCGCCGCGGATTGCGATCCGCTCAGGCGCAAGTCGCTGTAATCGTCGTTCCCCACCCAGACGATACACAGCAGATTGCTGGTGTAGCCGGCGAACCAGGCATCGTGCGAGGTGCCGGTCTTGCCGGCCGCAGGGGCGGTGAAACCACGGCGGCGGACTTCAAAGCCGGTGCCGTAGTTCACCACGCCTTCCATCATGCTGGTCATCACATAAGCGACGCGCGGATCCAGCACCTGCTTGGACGAGGTTTCCGCGTCCTGCAGCACGTCGCCTTGCGCGTTGCGAATGGAACGCACCATCTGCGGCGAAATGCGGGTGCCGCCATTGGCAAAGACGGTATACGCCCCCGCCATCTCCAGCGGAGTGGCGTCGTACGAACCCAGGGCCATGGCCGGGGTCGGCCGCACCGAAGAGATGCCGGCGGAGCGCGCCAGCTCCGCGACCTTGTCGTAACCCACCTGTTCGGCAACCTTCACCGTGGCATTGTTCAACGACATCGCCAGCGCGTATCGCAACGGCACCAGCCCGTGATACTCGCCCTTGTAATTCCGCGGTTCGTACTCGCGGTTGTCGTAAGTAAACGTGGCCTGCGAATCGTCAATCATGGATACCGGAGTGGTCGCCGCGTCCGGGCTGCCATCGATTCCGGTGGCCATCGCGGCGGCATAGACGAAGGGCTTGAAAATCGATCCGGTCGGCCGCTTGGCCAACGCATGGTCCAACTGGCTGAGCCCGTAATTGCGTCCGCCCACCAGCGCCAGCACCTCGCCGGTATGCGGGTCCAGCGCCACCAGCGCCACTTGCGGCATCGGCCCGGGGCGCACGGTGGTCTCCGTCTGGCCCGGCTTGCCGTTGGCCGGCTGGCGGCGGGTCCGCATTTTCAGAATCTGGGCATCCACCAGTTTCAGGCCCTCCTCCACGGCTTCGGCCGCGGCCCGCTGGAGGTTGGGATCAATCGTCGTATAAATGCGATAGGCGTTGTCGTTGATCTCATGTTCGCTGTACTGCTGGGTGACCTGGTCCTTCACCAGATCGATAAAGTACGGGGCGTCGCTGGCTTCCACGTTGGGAGAGGCCAGCTTCAAAGGCGTGGCTTTGGCCTGATCCGCCTGCGCCCTCGTAATGGCGCCGGTTTCCACCATGGATTCAAGAACCAGGTTGCGCCGGTCCTGGGCGCGCTCGGGATGACGGTAGGGCGAGAGGTAACTCGGCCGCTGCACGATTCCCGCCAACATCGCCGCTTCCGGCAGCGTCAGGCTTTGCAGATCTTTGTTGAAATAAGCGCGCGCGGCTTCGCCAAAGCCAAAAATCGTAAACGAACCGCGTTGTCCCATGTCCACCTGGTTGGCATAGAGCTCAAAAATCTGCTGCTTGTTGAGCCGGTTTTCCAGCTCCACGGCAATCAACATCTCCAGGAATTTACGCGTGAACCGTTTCTCGGCCGTCAGCCGTCCGAGATGGAAGAGCCGCGCCGTCTGCATGGTGATGGTCGAGCCCCCCTGGCCTTTTCCGCCGGAGCGCAGATCCGAAAACGCCGCCTCCACCAAGCGGATGTAATTGACACCGCCATGCTCGAAGAAACGCCGGTCTTCAATCGCCAGCGTGGCATCCACCAGTACCTTGGGAATATCGTTGAAGTGAATGATTTGCCGCTTGGAGCGCTGGTCGTCGCCAGACAATGCGGTGATGAGCTGCGGCTCCAATTCATAGCTGGGGACGTCGCCGGTTCCGCCGTCGGTGGTGGCCTCGATCCGCGCCACCTTATCTCCGGAAACATAGGCGGTAGCCATGTCCTGGTTGTGGTAAGACTCCGGTCCGGGACTAATTTCAATCGTATTTCCCGAGAGGCGATAGGTGCCGATGGGGGAGGATTCCCTGGACTTGTCGGCGTACCCGGCGCGGCGCAATTCCGCGGCGATTTCTTCCAGCGAGATGGTTTGGCCGACGCGCAATGACTGCGGCCGGGCGTAGATCTTGGCGGAGTTGCCGAAGATCGGACTGTTCATCCGCTCATCGATGATCCGCTCGTACTTGACGTAGAAAAAAGCGAATACGCCGAAGATCAACAGGCAAAGAACAATGACAGAAGCGGCCACCGTCTTGATCACGGCATCCGACGGCAGCGGGCGCGAACGGCCGGCCAGGGAGACTTTATGCGGAATTTTTACCTTGATAGCCACATCCAAACGTCATAAAGACGCTGTTGCTTAGACGATTTCCCAGCCTGGGCGTGAGAGCTGCCTATAAGAAATCGCCTTTCCGAGTTGCTTTAATTTTAGTCCAATGTCCGCTTCTTGTTTTTCGACATTGGATGGAAATGCAAATCGAACGAATACAAGGGCATGTCCACGTGCACCGTATAATCGCCCGAAACAAAGACCTCGCCGACGGGGCGTTCGATCAACACCTGCTCCTCGGTCATGGGAATCCTCTGGGTTTCGACTTCCCGCATAACGGCGGCGCGAATATCGTTGTCGGTCATCCGGGAGTTAACCGTGGCTGAACGCGCCGCATCGTCCATGGCGCTTTCCAGCTGAAAATTCGCGAAATAGGGTGGCGCGATCTTCCATCCTCCGTAGAGAATGGCAAAGATCACA
>CAZUCM010000081.1:0-10293 GCA_964619235.1 uncultured Terriglobales bacterium | reverse complement strand
GGCTCGGCCGAAAGGTACTTTTCCGCTATGTCATTCAGGATCTTGGAGAATTCGGCGGCCGGCAATTCGAAGCGAGCGGCGCCGCTACTTTGATAGAGCTCAGCGACCAGACTCTCCAGCCCGCCCAGCCCAGGGAAATGCAATTGGACGGAATCGCCCCCGCTCGCGCTGCCCGGTGCGGGTTGGGAGCCGCTGATCATTAGAATTTACCGATGCCCGGAAATTTACCGCTGCCAATAATTTTTCTTGCAAGTTCTGCTATGCTGATCGTTCTACCAGTAGAAAGGGCCTGATCGACAGGTTCTCAGGATTTGAAAATGGAAGCGAGCCGGAAAGTTCGATTTGATGACAGCCGTGGCGGCGAGGATCCTCCTCTTCTGGACATCCAACGACGCGCTCGCTTCCTCTTTTTCTTCTCCAAGTAGCTGCCGGGAGCCGGCAAATCCGGTTTCTGGAATAATCATCCCCCCCTATTGCCGGCAGCAAGCAACAGCGCGCAAACTCAGCAATTCCAGTACGGAAGCGTCCAGGCGGAAAACATCCATCCCAGTCGATATGCCTCAGCCAGCCTTTCGGCGTTCAACCGGGAAAATGAGCCCATTTCCGTTTCCGTTTCCATTCATGCCCGCACCCACAGACATGCCCTGCGAGCGCGGAACGATGCCGGCAACCCGGCCAATCAAGCCGGTTCGCGTCGAGACTCCGGCCTTGGTCATGACCAGACGCAAAAACGACTTGACGGTATTAGGACTGATGCCCATGTGCTGCGCGATCTCTTTGCTGGTCAAGCCTCTCACCAGGAGACCTACGGTTTGCTGCTCCCGCTCAGTCAGGTGCAGTCCGTTGCAGAGTTGTTGCATGGTGACATCGGGGGAGCCGGTCCGTTCCATGAGGATGACCACCATCTTTGAGGCTTGCAGTCCCTGCATGTTGAGCACATAGCGGGTACATTGATAACGTCTCCTGCCCGAGACGAGATCGGTGATGGCAAACTCGCCATCTCCGCCGGCACGTTGTTTAAGGATTCCCGCCATCTTATTCGTCAAAAGCGTGCCAACGCGTTTTACGCCGGCTGGCGGATTCGGATAGGCGAGAATCTGGACGGCTTCAGAATTGTTGACGATCTGGTCTGGAGACGGTCCAACCAGTATTAATCCGGGTGCTGAGAGCACTGGATATCGTCCATTCGCAGGCGCAACCTTGTCTGTCATAATCTCTTCTCTCCCCGGCTGTGCTGAGGTGGGTTACCACTTTCATGAGCAGCACCCTCGCAGCACATATAAACTACGCAGCCATCGTGCCCCTGACCCGGCGTTGCCGGTATCAATGGGAATTAGTCTACTGTCGTAACGAAACGGCCTACGCGCAGCCGATGATCCGGTCCGGCCGCACACCGCCCATTTCTGTCCCAATGGTTCGGCACCCTTTTTTCGATTGGATGAAATCTAACGTCTTACAGGAAACATCGAGATACTGATTGCATCCCCAGGTGGCCGAGAGTTTATCCCTTCCCATTCCGATTGTCTAGATGTCGGGCCTCCTCGAACAATTTCGGCCAGGGAAGACTCCCCGCCATGACCTGCTGCTTCGGCGGCTCGCGAAAGGCGGCTGCGTTCTGGAAAGTGGATCAATCCCTTCCTCGCTTGCAGGCGTCCTCCTGAGTCACCACAAAGGGTGATTACACTCAGGAACTGCCTGAAACTGATGAAACACAACATTGCCCTTGCGGCGCTGCCTAAGCATCACCGGCGTAATGGCTGAGATGCCTAGGCAAAAAATTGGGTTGCATCATATTGAATGGCAAGAACCTGTGCAAAACTTTGGCTCGCGAAATGCTGAAAACCGGTGGGAATCCCGTCTTTGCTGGAGGAACGGATCGCACTCAGGCGATGGCACCGCCAGCGGCTTGGCTCCGCTCTCCGGAGGGTTCCACGGAAAGTGCTACAAGAACCATCGTGCCCGTTGGAGCGGGACCGGCCCCGCTGCAAATCCGGACGCAGTCGCCGTAGCGCTTTACGATTTCTCGCACGGCCCGGGCGGCCCCAATCCCGTGCCTTAATCCATCTGGGCATTAGGAAAGATCTGGCCGATTGCGATTTCCGTTTCCCCTTTCATCATGCCAGTCAGCATTTCTTCCGCCTTATGGGAAGGAACAATGATTCGGAATTCAAGCAGGGAGCCGCGCGCGTGTTCGATGGTCCTTACGGATACGTCCGCCAGCACGGCGTGAGCCTGTAACAATTCGCCTGCCAGAGGGCCGTCGTCGCCGGCAATGTCGGTGATGATGAGTTGAATTTTTCCGCTTGCAGTCATCGGTTGAATCCTTGCCGCAGCCTGTCGCGGCACCAAGCTAATCAGACGCGCGACAATCGAATTTGTCACACCAATCCAAGGGAGACCGCTTCCGATTCGTTTCGATGTCCGGCCTTTCGCCCTCGAATGCTGCGCCGGCTTGAAGCCAGGATCATTCCTGAGCGAACGACGACTGTGCCGGAAAGATGGGCGCACCGGGCCTTGCCCGAGATTTTCTCCACCGTGGCTTGAGCTCCATGAGGCAGGCGCCTGAATTCAGCGGGCGATAGAGGCTGCTGAAGAAATCGACTTCTGCGCGACTACGGCCCCCGGCCGCTAAAGCGGTCGAGACAAACAAGCGGCTTACGGCGCGGCTGAAGCTGAAGCCGCGCCCTCTCAAAGAAACGGCCGTAGAACGAATTTTTCCGCAGCCTGTAAAGCCCGGTGCTTCCAACCTTGGCAACCGCGCCAGCTTTAGCGTTCCAGCACCAGATGATCGCGGCGGTTCGACTGCCAGCACTGGTCATCGTCCGTCATACAGAAAGGCTTCTCCTTGCCGTAGCTGACGGTGGTGAGCTGGCTGTTGCTCACGCCTTGCTGCTCCATCGCCTTCTCCAAATCATTGGCGCGCATGTCGCCCAGCGCGAGGTTGTACTCTTCTGAACCGCGGTCGTCGCAGTGTCCCTCGATTTTGATCTTGATATCCGAATGTTGTTCGAGAAACGCGGCATCCTTATCCGTGATCGGAACTTCGTCAGGGCGAATGTTGGCTTTATCGAAGTCGAAGAATACGTCCTTTACCTTCTGGGCAAACAAGTCCGCCTCGCTCGGTTGTGGCGTTTCAATTGCCGCTACCGGGGCGGGATTCACGGTTACCCGCGCGGAAGCGTCCTGCGTCCCGCCAGGTCCCTTGGCCATTAAGGTGTAAGTCGTGGAAGTGCCCGGGCTGATGCTGCGCGATCCCGATGCCGGCACCGTCCCTAATCCTTCAATCGTAATGTCATTTGCGTTTGTGGTTTGCCAGGTAAGGGTCGTCGATTGACCCTGCTGTACGACATCCGGGCTGGCGGCCAGTGTCGCCGTGGGCGCCGCGGGCGGCGGCGGTGGCGGTGGCGCAGCCATGGATGTTGTCTTGTGACACCCTGCCAGCATAAATATAAGCGAGAGCGTCGCAGTCATGGAAAACAGCTTCAAATTGTCGCGTGTCATAAGTAGTCCTCCTTATAAAGAACTGCCGTCCGAGCAGCCAGACCTAGGACGGTCTGTTCCGGACCGCATTGCTGCCAAGCTGGAATCATCGGGATGATCCCAAGGACTCAGTTCCCAGGCGGAGGCCTGACATGGAGGGGGGAGGGCCAGGAGTGCTCGCAGTTCGAAACCGGCAGCGCGCCCTGCGCCAGGCGCTGCGCGCGGGGAGCGGGCTCGATAATGACCGCCGGCAGGACAAAGTCCGGTATCTCGCTTGAGTAATAAGCTCCTGTGTTGACGGGCGCGAACTTCCACACGGTGGAATGAAACTCAACCGGCTCCGTGCGCAATGCATGAGCGCTGGTGACGAGCATCAGGCTTGCCATCAGCGCCTGAGCAATTACCGAGTTGTTCCGGAACCGCGACACCAGAACACCCCTGTTCGTGGGATGCCGCTACGATGGCCGCTGTTGCCGTCATCCGATCCTGCCGAATCTTCCGCCGCCGAAATTCCTATACCCCAGGTGGCCGTATGGTCCCCATCCGAAGTGACGGTAGTGGCCGTAATAGAACGGACCACCAAAGACCACTAGAGGAGAGTAGAATCCCCAACCGAACGGACTGTAAAAGATCCCATTCGCCGGAATGAAGGTGTAACCTCCGAACCAGGGGGTCCAGCACCATCCAGGGCCATACCATCCGGAACCGTACCAGCCGCGGGCGACGTACAATCGTTCCGCGTCCATACTGGCTTCTGCGAGGTATTGTGAGCGAAGCTTCGTGAAACGATATAAGCTACCCTGGTTGGCTTCCTGGTCGAACTTTTGTGCGGCCAGTTTCCCGCGGGAATTCAAGTCCAACTCGCGGCCGCCTTTCACCGTGATTTGCTGATTGCCGTCTTGCACCAGCGCCTGGCCCTTAAACACGCGGACCTTGCCGTGCTCGATGTCGAAGTCATACAAGCCGGTTTCGGGCAAGCGGACGACCGCAGGGCCCTGATCGATGCGGATGAGGTTGGCCTTGGAGACTTGGTCGGCTTCGATCATGGTGTGACCGGTGACGACTTGAATCTCAGTGTCCGTCAGGCTGGGCGAAACCATTTTGATGGAGCTGTCGTTGCCGAGCCTTACGAACACGCCCGGAGTCAGCAGCACTTCCACCATGCCTCTTCTTGTGTGGATCGATTGGCCGGCCTGCAATATCGCCGAACCTGCGGATTTTGCGTCGAGGGTCTGGTCGCCGATGCCGGCTTGTCCTTCCACATAGTTGACCGTTCCCGGTAGCGCCGGGTTTGCGCCCCAGGCGGGCGCAGACAAGACCACTGCCAGGAAAACGCCAGCAAGCGCTTTCAATCTTGACAGCTTCATAGTGTGACTTCCTTTTGGAGTCTTCCCTCTGTTTGATGCGCGAAGGGGCCGACGGGTGCACGGCGAAACCAGGGCATGCCACCTTGCGCGCCGGCATGCATCCCATCATATAGGTGAGTTGTGTGCGCAAGTGGGAGCTCAACGTTTGTGCAGTATTCGTTGCGCTGACTGCACTGGCATATTTGAATGGCGCGCATGCCCGATGCAGAGGGCACAGCGCAATCCGTAGCGCCGTCGCCAGAGCTGGGGCCGCGGAAAGCGGTTTGGTGACCATGGACCAGCCTGATCCCATGGCGGCCGCCGGCGCGCACAAAGCGGTTCTCTTCGTTCTCTGTCGGCTGTTGCCAGGCGTTGCTGTTGCCGCTTGTCCATTCCACCGCAACCTGCCGTCTACAATCCGCCCTCCTCCAGTTGCCGCCGGCTGAAGATTCCTTAGTCGCGGCCAGGTCAGGAACCTGCGCCGCACACCGCATCAGGGCCGCTCCTGCGGTCCGTCAGCTAGCGCTCATTTCGGGAGGAATTATGGTTCAGAACTTACACCTTCGACGCCGGATGCCGATGGTAGTGCTCGTCGTCGCTTTGATCCTTGGTGCGGCTTTCTTGGCGGCCGTGCCGCTGCTTTTCGGGGGAGCGGCTTTGGTCGACGGGTCGCACCGCGTTCCCATTTACATTGCGCGTCCGGTGAGCGATGTCGCTCCGGTCAGTGCGGCTTCTCTGGCGACCGGATTCGCCGCGGTGGTGAAGCCGGTGTTGCCGGCAGTCGTGAATATTTCAACCTCAAGAATCGTGAAGACGCAAGTTTCTCCTTTCTTCAATGACCCCTTCTTTCGCCAGTTCTTTGGGGGAGATTTCGGGCGTGAGTTCCAGATCCCGCGGGAGCAACGCGAAGGAGCCCTGGGTTCGGGCGTGATCATCAGTCCCGAAGGCTACATTCTCACCAATAACCACGTGATCGAAGGAGCTACCGACATCAAGGTATTCCTTCCCGATAAACGCGAGTTTAAGGGCAAGGTGATCGGCCGCGATCCCAAGACGGATATCGCCGTGGTGAAAATCGATGCCACGGGACTCCCGGCGGTGACTTTGGGCGACTCTTCCAAACTGCAGGTCGGCGATTATGTGCTGGCGATCGGCGATCCATTCGGCGTGGGGGAGACGGTGACAAACGGAATTGTCAGCGCCACTGGCCGAGGCGGACTGGATCTTGAAAGCTATGAAGACTTCATCCAGACCGACGCGCCGATTAACCCGGGGAACTCGGGCGGCGCGCTGATCGACGTTCGCGGTGACCTCGTAGGCATCAATACGGCGATCCTCAGCGCCAACGGCGGCGGGAATCAAGGCATCGGATTCGCGGTGCCGGTCAATCTTGCCCGCAACGTCATGGATCAGATCCTGCAACACGGGACGGTCGTCCGCGGCTGGCTGGGGGTTACCGCGCAAGAGCTCACACCGGCGCTGGCCAAGTCCTTTGGACTTTTGCAGGATGAGGGCGCTCTGGTGGGCGATGTCGATCACGATGGGCCGGCGGCGCGGGCCGGAATCAAACGCGGCGATGTGATTGTCGGGCTCAATAGCCAGCCGGTCACCGGACCCAATGCTTTGCGCATAGCGATTGCGGAAACCATGCCTGAAACCGTCGTGCAGTTGAAAGTGATACGCAACGGTCAATCCCGGGACATTCCGGTCAAACTCGGGGAGTTGGCGGAAAACGGAGTGCAGAAGGCGGCGGCGCTTACGAGTGGGAGTGGGCCGATGGCCGGCGTGGCGGTGGAGCCGCTGACGCCTGAAATCGAGCAAGACCTCAAGCTGCCCAGCGGCGAGACCGGGGTAGTGGTGGATTCGGTGCAGCCGAATTCGCCGGCCTCCGACGCCGAACTGAGGCACGGGGACGTCATTGAACAGGTAAACGGTACTCCGGTCAGCAGCGTAAGCGACTACGAAAAGGCGGTCCAGCAGGCGGGCCAGCAGGAAGTGGTGCTGCTGATCAGCCGCGGCGGAAGCACGGCCTTTGTCGTTGTACAGGCGACACAGTGAGGGGACCCAGCCGGCGCCCTGTCAGTCCATTGGCAGTGGAGGCGGAATTCCCGACGCGGAGTTTTCGAAGCAATGAACATCCCGCGAATTCGATGGAACTTCAGAAGGCAATCACGCCGCGGAAGATTAACCAGAGGGAGGCCGTACCCACGATGGCCCAGAGAATGATTCCCTGAAGCAGCGGGCGCACACCGACCTGTTTCAGCGTAGAGCGGGAAAGCCCGGTGCCGATCAGGTATAGCGTGGCGGTGAGGCCCAGCTTTCCCAGATTACTCAGGGACTGGAAGTAATGCGCCGGCAGGGGTAGATAGCTGTTGGCTACCGCCGCCAGACAAAAGAAAAGAATGAACCAGGGCAGACGAATGCGGGCGCCGTTGTGGCGCAGGGCGGCGGTTCCCAGGGAGAGCGGCACAATCCACAAAGCGCGCGCCAGTTTCACTGTGGTTCCAATCACCAGGGCAATGGAGCCATAACGGGCAGCCGCCCCGACGACCGAACTTGTATCGTGAATGGCCAGGGCCGACCACAGGCCGAACTGCTGCTGCGAAAGGTGGAACATCCATCCCAGCGCAGGAAAAGTCAGCAAGGCGACCGAGTTCAGGACAAAGACGGTGCCCAGAGAAACCGCCATTTCCTGATCTTCCGCTTCCACCACCGGCCCCATGGCGGCAATGGCGCTGCCTCCGCATATTGCGGTTCCTACGGTGATCAGGAACGAAGAGGTGTTCTTTACTTTGAGCGCTTTGCCCAGAAGCAGGCCCACGGTGAGAGCAAAAGCAATGCTGAAGGCGGTGTAGACGAATCCGGATCTGCCCGCCCGCATCACCTCGCGCAGGTTCATGCCAAATCCCAAGGCCACCACCGAGGCCTGCAACAGAAATCTTGCCAGCTGCTTACTGTCGGAAGAATAAGGGTGGGCGACCGAAAGCCCGAAAGCCAGACCCAGAGTCAGCGCAATGGGCGGAGAGAGAAAGCCGCTTGCCGCGACGATCAACCCGACAAAAAACAATGTTCGAGACTGCATGAGCTCAGCATGCGCGGCTTCCAGCCGTGCCGTCCAAGCATTAATTCTTATGAGGGATGACCTTCGTTTATGAGATCTCCTGCGTCGCCGCATTCCGCACCGCCCGCAGAAAGCGGAGAAATGCCCCGGGCGGGCCGCCTGGCTCCGGACCACGCGGCAAGACAATCGAGAAGTTTCGTTCAATTCGCATCCCGCGGACCGTGAGTTCGTTAAGCGTGCCCAGTTTTAGCTCTTTGCGGATCGCCCGCCGTGCTACAAATCCGATTCCCAGGCCCGTCTCCACCGCGGACTTGATGGCCTCGGTGGAATCCAGCACCATGACGATGTTGGCCTGTTTCATGCGGACCCCGGCGCGGCGCAGGGCCGTCTCGACCACGCGGCGCGTCCCGGAGCCCTCTTCGCGCAGGATCAGTCTCTCTTTTGCCAATTGTTCGGGAGAGATCGTCTGACCGGCCCATTCATGATGAGCGGGAGTGATAACGCCAATTTCGTCGGCGAGAAAGCGTTCGATCTTAAGATCGCGGCGTAAGGACGGGCCTTCGATGAGCCCCAGCGCCAGGTTCCCATCCAATACGCCGGCGACGATTACGGCGGTATTGGCGCCCAGCACGGACAGGCGGATTCCCGGCTGCGCAAGCTGAAAATCACCCAGCAACGGCGGCAGCACGTACTGGGCGATCGTCGTGGAGGCGCCAATTCTCAAATCGCCAAGCTCTTCGCCTTTCAGCTTCCCGAGTTCCGCCTGTGCAGCCATCACCAGTGCGGCGATTTGGCCGGCGTGAGTAAACAGAATCCCGCCGGCCTCAGTCAGGGCGATCCGGTTGCCGCTGCGGTTGAACAGTTGCACTCCCAGTTCGTCTTCCAGCGCCTTGATCTGCAACGTAACGGCGGGCTGCGTCAGATAGAGGCTTTCGGCGGCCTGCCGGAAGTTCAACTTCTCCGCGACCGTACGAAAGACTTTCAGCCGGAAATTTTCCATGTGAGCATTCTAAGCGCGAGGCAGGATGTTAGGGGAGCCATCCGCTCACCGGCAAGCCGGCGAGCGGATGGCTCGCGAAATCCGGGTTGGAAGGACTTGCTGTTAGCGCGTGGAGCGCGCGGCGGCGTGATGATGATGTTTGTGAAGCTTCTTGTGGTGCCTGTTCGTACTGGCGAACGCAGGCATTGCCATGGACATCGCAAGCGCTGCAGCAAACATAACGATAACGAACTTCTTCATTGGGTTCCTCGAATCGTCCCTGATGGACCTGTTTCTATTTTTACTCCATGTTTGGTAAAGAATTGTCAAAGCCCGACTCCCCGAAAGCACTTTTCAGAACTCCGGCTTCAAGATAAAACAGGTTCATGGGTTCAGCATCGCCGGCCAGGAAGCATAGCCAGTTGGTTGCCGCCGCCGTCTGTTGGCTGCGGCACAAATATCGTTGCGGCATCGTTCTGTCCGAGCAGTACTGCGCGACCGGAGAGGTTCCGGATGCGATCGGCTGGAAAGGGATGTGCCGCTCGGTCATTGTCGAATGCAAAGTATCGCGCGCCGATTTCCTGGCCGATGCGCAAAAGCCGTTCCGCGTACATCCTGAGGAGGGCCTGGGCTGTGAGCGTTACTACCTGACTCCCCCCGGCCTCATTGAGGTCAAGGAACTGCCGCCGCACTGGGGATTGCTGGAGTGCCGCAGGAACCAGGCTTTTGTCGTGGCCAAAGCCGGCCGGAAGAGCTTGCGATCGGAAGCGGGAATGATGAAAGAGATGAACCTGCTCCTGGCGAGCTTGCGCCGGGTGGAGGTGCGAATCGAGCCGCAGACGATTACCGAGTTTTTGAAGTGGAAAAATCGTATGGCGGAATACAACGGCGGCGCCCTCCCGGCCGGATTGGTTGCACCGGACCGGGAGCGCAATCCCCACCTGTCTCTACCGGCTACGCCGCTCGCTTGCCAGATCGATAGTCTTTGATCGCTTTGTCGAAACCCGAGGCCGCCCTCTTCAGATCGTCCACGGTCATCGCCGGGTGAAGCTCGACGCGTGCGTGGAACGCCAGGAACCAGGGCTCTGCGATGGCGGGAATCTGTGATTCGTCCTTGACGTTGCAGAAAATAAATCCGGTGCGCAGACCTTGTTCTTCGGCAAAATAAGCGGCTTCCGGCTTCAGGTCGTTAAGGATGGATTCGATGGTGGGCCCCAAGCTGCCGTCAATGACCCGCTCGTTGCCAATCTCGGTGGGAATCGAAACCTTCAGTAAACAGCGCATGCAGCGTCTCCTTGCGGCGCTCCAGGAATACAGCCGCCGTCTGCGCTTTGATTCGGGTGCGGCCGTCCGTGTTGCCTGTCAATTTGTGATGGCCGCGTGGTGTTTGCGTGGCCTTGCCCCGCTATACTCAGAGGAGCCGGTTG
>CAZUCM010000080.1:0-10391 GCA_964619235.1 uncultured Terriglobales bacterium | reverse complement strand
TTGATGGCGATAACGCATACACGACCGAGACCTTACCAAGGGTTCCGCTCCGCTTAACCCTGGGCCATTCTCGTTACGGCACTCCGGGCGGAAAGACGCCTTTAAAGCCGTGTATTGGTGTACCTCCCAGCTTATGCAGCAAATACGAATACCGTTTCATCCGAGTCTGCGTAACAACGCGGAATTGCGCTCCTATTACGCCTCGCGTCGCGTGTTGGTGGTGGGTGGCGACGGCTTTATGGGAGTCAATCTCCTGAGTGTTTTGCGCTATCTGGGCGCTGATGCCTCCCGAATCTCGCGCAGCGGAAACGGAAACGCCGGAGAGGGTCGTCTGTTCCAGGGCGATCTGCGGGATGAGGAGATGGTGACGGCGGCGGTTGCCAGTCAGTCTGTGATATTCGATATGGCCGGCGTGGCGGGGGCGGTCGATAGCAATCGTAACGCCAATCTCAGTCTGGACGAGGATCTGCGTGCTCAACTGACGCTGTTAACCGCGTGTGCCAAACTGGAGCGGCCGCCGCAAATCGTTTTTCCCAGTTCGCGCCTGGTTTATGGCAGGCCGCAGTATCTTCCGGTGGACGAATCGCATCCTCTGGCTCCGCAGAGCATCTATGCGGCACACAAAATCGCGGTTGAGAATTATCTCTCCGTCTTCGCACAGCACAGCGAGTTGTCCTATACGGTGATCCGGCTATCGAACCCCTATGGGCCGTTTCAGGCGCGGGGAAACAGAAGTTATGGCGTAATCAATCATTTTCTGCAAGCCGCCGCCTGCGGAGATCCCATACATATCTACGGCGATGGACGGCAGAAGCGGGACTATATCCACATCGAAGACGTGATTGCGGCATTCCTGCTCTGTCCCTTGCGGGAGGCCGCCAGGAACCGCGTCTTCAATCTTGGCGGCCGCGCACCCATCAGTCTCGCCGAGGTTGCGGAAATCATCTCGGAAGCAGCCGGCGGCACACCCATCCACTATGTCCCGTGGCCTGCGGATGATAAAGCGGTGGAAACCGGGGATTACGCTTCCGATCTCACCCGAATCAATGAATCCCTGGAACTTCCGGCACAAATCGATCTGGTTCCAGGCCTGGGCGAAACACTGCGCATGTATCGCCAGGAAGCCAATGCCGATGCAATGGAAGGGCTGCCGGCCGGGTCCGCAGTCCTGAGGAAGGTGGCAAATCTATGACGGAAAGACAGTATACAGGCGTAATTCTTGCCGCCGGGCGCGGCAGCCGCATGGCGCCTTTCAGCGAGAACCACCCCAAGCCGGTTCTCCCGATATGCAATAAGCCCCTGATCCGCTATCAGATCGACACGATGAAGAGCCTCGGTATTCGTAAGTTGATTGTTTTAGTGGGACACAAAGGTTACGAAGTTGCCAAGGTGCTGGGCGACGGATCGGCTCTGGGGGTGGAGATCCGCTATGTCGAACAAGCCAGCACCCTGGGTATCGCGCACGCAGTCGGCAAACTGGAGCCGCACATTGACAGCCCGTTCCTGTTGTTCCTGGGAGACATTTTTTTTCTTCCGTCGAATATGCAATTGATGTTCCGGCTCTTCGAAGAGCAGGGCGGAGGAGTGGTTCTGGCAACCAAGGAGGAGCCGGACCCGGCGGCGATCCGGAAGAATTTCTCGATTACGCTCTCTCCCGAGGGATATGCCACGCGGGTGGTAGAAAAGCCCCGGCACACGACCAACCGGTTGAAGGGATGCGGCATTTATCTTTTCGATCCGGCGATCTTTGACGCCATCCGGCGCACTCCGCGAACCGCCATGCGCGACGAGTATGAGATCACCGATTCGATCCAGGTCGCCATTTATGACGGGTTGCCGGTGCGGCCGGCCAACGTGATTCTGGAGGACATCAACCTTACCAATCCAGCCGATCTGTTGCTGTGCAATCTGATTCAGGCGCGGCAGATGTCTCCCCAGGAGCTGATCGGGACTGAAACGCAGATTCATTCCGCTGCCCGCATCGAGCATTCGGTGCTTGGCTCCAAGGTGGTGATTCAAAACCCGATTCGAGTCGTGAATTCGGTAATCTTCGACGGCACACGGGTGACTTCAGAAACGGACTTTGAAAACCACATTCTCACGCCTGAATGCACTGTGGACTGCACCTACCTGCTGCAATCCGTACCGGCAAATCTATGGACAAGCAATATACCCGCGCCTGTGTAACGGGCGGTGCGGGATTCATCGGTTCCTACCTCACGCGGGCGCTGCTGGCCCGCGGAATGGAAGTGTGTATTCTCGACAATTTCAGCACCGGCAGAAAGAGCAACGTGCCGGCGGGCGTTTCCGTGGTGCATGGCGACATCCTGTGCCCGGAGGAGGTGGATCGCGCGCTCTCCGGTTGCGACATCGTGTTTCATCTGGCGGCGAGAGTGGCAATTCGCTCCTCGTTTGAATTCGTTGTGGAAGATACGCGGAACAACGTATGCGGAACGGCGTCGGTGATGCGGGGCGTACAGCAGGCGGGTTCGGTGCGCAAGGTGGTTGCCGCCTCTTCGATGGCGGTTTACTGCGAGCGACCGGAACAGACGCCGATTCCCGAATGCTACCCGACGGAGGCGATTTCCCCGTACGGTATCTCGAAGCTGGCAGCGGAAAAACTCACGCACGCCATGTGCGCCGCAGCCGGCGTGCCGAGCGTGGTCTTGCGTCTCTTCAATACCTACGGATCCGGACAGGCCCTGAGCCCTTACGTCGGGGTGGTCACGATCTTTGTCAATGCTTTGCATTCCGGCAAGACGCCAATCATTTTCGGGGATGGCGAGCAGTGCCGCGACTTTGTGCATGTGCAGGATGTGGTTGCCGGCTTTCTTGCCGCCATGGACGCGGACGTCAGCGGGGAGACCTTCAACATCGGCTCCGGGAGAGCGCGAAGCGTCAATGCGGTAATGTGCGCCATCCAGCGCGCGATGTCGGTTCATGTTCCATCTCAGTATCACCCCTCCGTTCCAGGTGAGTTGCGCTACTCGGTGGCGGACATTACGCGATCCAGGGCCCGGCTCGGTTATCAACCGCAACACGATTTTGACGACTTGATCGGCGAGTTGGTCAAAGAGATTCTCAGGAGCAATCCGGATGTCGACAGCAACCAACAGAGTGCCTGAATCCATTGAGGAGGAAGTGCTGGCCGCCGCGGCAGTGATCGTGGAGCGGCATGCGATCCCGGCAGCCGATGCCATTGCCGGCGGTGTACTGTCATTTCCAGGAGCGCCCGCTGTCTCCTTCTGGCAGAGGGCGGTCGAAATCAGTGTCGCCGTTATTGCCCTCCTGCTGTTCCTGCCGGTCATGCTGATCGAGGCGATCATCATCCGCCTGGATACGCCGGGACCGGCGCTGTTCCGGCAGCAACGGGTCGGGTTGAACCGCAAGCCCTTCACCTTCGTGAAATTCCGTACGCTGTTTAACGATGCCCGGGAACGGTTCCCGGAGCTTTACCGGTATCAGTACACGGCGGAGCAATTGCCGGAATTGTACTTCAAAGTATTTCCCGATCCCCGGGTGACGCCCCAGGGGAGATGGCTGCGCAAGACCTCTCTCGATGAACTGCCGAATTTCTGGAATTTGCTGACCGGAGAAATGGCGCTGGTGGGGCCGCGGCCGGAAATTCCGGAGATGCTGCCGTACTACAAGGGCCGCATGCTGCACAAGTTCCGGGTGCGTCCCGGAATTACCGGATTGGCGCAGATCTCCGGCCGCGGGCGGCTGACCTTCTACGAAACGGTCGAGTATGACGTGCAATACGCGTTGAACCGGACGTTCTGGCTGGATGTGAAGATCGTTCTAAAAACCCTATGGCTGATCTGCGTTCGGGATGGAGCATTCTAATGAGCTCCCAGACTGCACAACTTCGATCCCTCCGCGGCCGCCGCGTGCTGGTAACGGGAGCAAGCGGCTTTCTGGGCTCTCACCTGGTGGAACGGCTCATCGCCGAAGGAGCGATTGTGGCCGCGCTTTCCCGGCACCGTGGGAAACGACTAAGCCAGTCCCGGCCCGGCAAATACCTGTTTCTCGCTTGTGATCTTACCGATCACGAGGCCGCGCAATCCGCCGCCGCGAAATTTTCTCCCGAAGTCCTGTTTCATTTCGCGGCCTTTCCCGACGGGAATGAGAGCCTGCCGCAAGCCCGGGGAGCCATCGCAGGCAACCTGGTTGCCACGGTAAACATGCTGGAAGCGTTTCGCCTTTGCGGAGGCGGAGTTTTCATTTACGGGGATAGCTGTAAAGTCTATGGAGATTCCGGCGTTCCCTATCGGGAGTCCATGGCGATGGATCCGCTCAGCTCCTACGCCATCGCCAAGGCCGCGGGCTGGGAGTTCTGCCGGCAATACTCGCGGCTGCACCGGCTCTCCTGCGTCTCCCTGAGACCAACGATGATTTACGGGCCCCGGCAATCCTTCAATCTCATCGAGTATGTTGCCCAGGCGATTCTCAGTGGCGCTGCGGAGGTGCAACTCGATGGCGGTTCGCAAACCCGGGACCCGTTATTTGTGGAGGATGCCATGGAGGCGTTTCTGGAAGTTGCGCGGAGAGGGGAGCGCCTTTCCGGGCGAATCATCAATCTCGGCGGAGGAAGCGAGAGGACCGTGCACGAGATTGCCGCAGAAGTCGCACGCCTGATGGAAAGCAATATTCCCATCGTATGCGTGGAGGGGCGTAAACGGCCGACCGACATGCGGAGAAACTATTGCGACAACGCCGAAGCGGCAGCTCTGCTCGGCTGGCGTCCGAAGGTCGGCCTGCAGGAAGGATTGGCTCGCACTCTCAGCGAGCTTGTACACAGCAACGTAACCGCAGTCTCGGCATGAGGCGCGTCATGGGGCTCGTGATATGAACCTTGCCCAGAAATATCTCAGAAAGATTCCGCAATACACGCGCAGCCACCGCCATTTTTTGTCGGTGATGCGGCACGGCAACCCTCGCAAATGGATGAACCTGGCCCTGGCGGAAGCGGAGCGAAAGCTGCGGCGGGTTGAGCTCAAGAGCCTGCCGTATCTGCTGATCGTCGATGCCTGCAACTACTGTAACCTGCGTTGTCCCCTGTGTCCGACGGGATTGAACGACCTGGGACGGCCGCAGGCGATGCTGTCGTTCGAGCATTTTCAGAAATTTTTCGATCCGCTGATGCCACAGTTGTTTGAAGTCTATATGCATAACTGGGGGGAGTCGCTGCTGAATAAGCAGGTATTCAAGATGATCCGCTACGCGCAGGATCATAATGTGGGCACCAATCTGAGTTCCAACCTGGTGCGCGTCAGCTCGAGCGAGATCGACAATATGCTGGATTCCGGCCTGGAATATCTGGTCGTGTCACTCGACGGCACCAGCCAGGAGACGTATATTCAATACCGCATTGGCGGCGATTATCAGCGAGTGGTGGACAACATGTGCGAACTGATTCGCCGCCGCAATGCCCGCAAGCTGAAACATCCGGTCGTCGAGTGGCAGTTCATCGTCATGAAACAGAACCAGCATCAGGTGGCCGAGGCCGAAGAGCTTTCCCGGAAGTTCGGAGTGGATCTGCTGCGATTCATTCCCGTGGGCATGCCTCACGAGTTTACGAACCGGAAGGAGGTTGCGGCGAAATGGTATCCGACGCAATTTGAGGGCCGCGTGGCCAGCAACCACGAAGAGCAACAGTTCGGACAGGCGGCCAAGCCGGGGCCATGTTTCTATTTGTACAGAAGCATGGTGGTCAATCCCGACGGGGGAGTCTCTCCCTGTTGTGTCGTGAACCGTAAGAAATACGACTTTGCCGTGCTCAATCCGGATGCGATGGATGTTCGCGCCCTGTGGAACAACGACAAATACCGGTCGGCCAGGGCGCTGTTCTCCGGGAAAATCGCCTCTCCCGGGGAAGCAACCGTGTGCGACGGATGCGATATTTTCGAAAAACACGCGCGCGAGGAAGCGAAGTCCGTCTTATACACTCCAACGCCTGCCGCAACCACGAAAAGCATGGCGGAAAAGAGTTGAAAAGCATGGCCAAGCAAAGACGAAGTCAATCATCCGTTTTGGAACTCGATCCAACGCCGGGAATGGGTCCCGACCGGCCGGTCATCTCGATTGCCGACCGTGCGTCAGAAGAGGCACTCCGCTGGACAACCCGCCTGATGGCGCAAGACCCGTCTCCTGCCAGGGCATTACTGATCCTCTCTCTGGATGAGGGCGAGGGAGCCGAAAACGCAGCCCGGCAAACCGCTCTGGCGCTGGCGCAGATGCAGCAACGCACGCTGTTGATTGACGCGAACGCCGATTTGCCGTGGCTGCAGCAGAGCTTTGGCCTGCCGATTGGAGGCGGGTTGGCGGAGGTGCTGGGAGCGGACGCAAGACTTCCGGAAGCCGTACAACCGTCGTCCGTCAGCGCGAATTTGTCCTTGGTGCCGGCGGGGCGGCTCTCTCGCGGAAAACTGCTGGCATCGGTCCAGGGCTTTGCGGATGTCCTGGCGCAGGCGCGGTTTCTGTACGCATTTACCCTCATTACGGCGGCGCCTTATCTGAAAGCTCCGGAGGCCGCGCTGCTGGCGCGCGCAGCCGATGCGGTATTGCTGGTGGTCGGGGCCCGGAGACATACCCGTTCGCAGATTATCGATTTCAAACACGAACTGGAGTCCATGAAGGCTGCGTGCGCCGGTATTCTGCTGTGCGACTTAACGGGAGCGGTTGCTTCTTGAGACCAGCCATGACATCGCTTCAGCCGGCTGTGGAGCCGCCGCAAGCTTTGGCTGCTTCCGGCTTCCGTGCCGCCGGCAGGACGGGAGGGAATGCCGCGCGCCCGGCCCGCGTGCTGCATTTGATCCATACGGTTGCTTACGGCGGAGTGGAAACGGCGTTGTTGAACTGGCTGCGGACGATGGATCGGTCCCGTTTCGAGGTTCATCTGGCATGCTTTGCCAATCCCGGGCGGACGGAGTCTCCATTCGTGGCGGCGGCCACAGAGCTGGGATTCAAGGTTGAATTCATCGAATGGAGCCGCCGCAAGCCGGTCCTCAAAGCAACGCGCCAGCTGGTGCGGCTGCTGCGGCGGCACGACATACAGATTGTGCATACGCACAATACATATGCGGACATCGTCGGCGCGGCTGCATCGCATTTGTGGCCGGCCAGGACGATCTCCACCGTGTATGTATGGGCGAAATTTCACTGGCAGCGAAATCTGTTGCAGCGCATAAACCGCTGGGTGCTGCACGATTTCGATCTCATCAGTGCCCATTGCGAAGATACGTACCGGCGCACGCTCGAGTTTGGTTTTAAGCCGGAGCGCGTGAAGCTGCTGACCTGCGGCTATGAGTGCGAGAGCGTTTCGCTTTCGCCCGAGGAGCGCAGGCAGGGAAGGCGTGAGTTTGGCGCCGCGGATGGCGACGTCGTATTGGCCAATATCGCCAGACTTTATCCTGAAAAAGCGCAGGATGAGCTGCTGGCTATTTTTCAGAGAATCGTGCGGATTCATCCTGAGGCAAAGCTATGGATCGCCGGCGTGGGTCCGCTGGAAGAGAAGCTGAAGGCGCAGTGTTCCGCGCTGGGACTCGACCATGCGGTGCGGTTCACAGGCTTTGTGAAAGAACTTGCCCGTTTTCTGCAGCTCGTTGATGTGCAGGTGAACACCTCCAGCTCGGAAGGGGTTCCGCTGGCGATTTGCTCGGGACTGGCGGCGGGGCTTCCCATTGTGGCCACATCGGTCGGCGGTCTGCCGGAGATACTGAATCATGGCCGCGCCGGCGTGCTTGTGTCGTACGGCCATCCCGACGCCTTTGTTGCCGCCGCCTCCCGCCTCATCAAAGACGCCGCGGAGCGGAAGCGGGTGGGAACTGCCGGACGGCAGTTTATCGAAAACGACTACTCGCTGAAGAGCGCAGTCGCCCGGGTGGAACAGACTTATGACTTGCTGTTAATGTAAGGCCGGCATTATGCGAATCGGTATCTTTGCAGCCATGGCCGGCCGTCAGGCAGCTGGCCCGGAAACCTATGAAGTCGCGCTGGTGCGTTCACTGGCGGCGCTGGATAGCGGCAACGAATACCATGTTTTCTGTCTCAGCGAGGAGGCGCGGAATGCCTTCGCGGTGGAGCAGAAGAATTTTGCGTTTCATGTGTTGCGCCCAGGCGTGCGCTGGGTGAGTATCACGGCCACCCTGCCGATCGCGATGTTACGCGCCAGGCTGGACGTCTTTCATGCGACGTTCATTCCCCCGCCATTCATTCCGGCGCGGCTGGTATACACGCTCCACGACCTGACCAGTTTTCATAATCCGGAGTTCTATCATCCGGCAGTGCGTTGGCGGCTGAATCATTCCATTCGAACCGGATTGAAGCGGGCTCGCATGATCCTGTGCGTGTCGGACTGCGTGCGCAAGATGGCGGCGGAACAGTTTGCAATCCCTCTGGAGCGAATGACGGCGGTGCATCACGGAGTGGGGGAGAGATTCCGGCCCATGAATGCGGAGGAGGCCAGGCGGGTTGTGCGGCAGCAATATGGCATCGATCGCCCATACCTGCTCTTTGTCGGGCAGATGAAGACCCGCAAGAATATGGCCCGCATTCTGGAGGCGTTCGGGCGATTCCGCCAGGACGGCGATTCAAAGCTGGCGCTGGTGCTGGCGGGCAGGCGGGGACAAACCTCAGAGTTTCTCGATGAAAGCATCCGTCGCCTCGGGCTCTCCGGCTGCGTCATAGAGCCCGGACATGTCTCCGATGAGCAGTTGCCGGCGCTCTATAACGCAGCCGAGATGCTGGTATTTCCCTCGCTCTTTGAAGGATTTGGGTTTCCGGTGATTGAAGCGATGGCCTGCGGAACTCCGGTGATCACCTCCAACGTCTCCGCACTGCCTGAGGTTGCCGGCGACGGAGCGGTTCTGGTGGATCCGTTGTCGGTCGATGCGCTACTGGCTGCGATGCGCCATATCCACTGCGATGCGGCATTTGCCCAGAAGCTTCGCGGACAGGGACTGGAACGGGCAAGACATTTCACCTGGAAGCGCGCGGCAGAGCAGACCGTGGCCGCCTATCGGCAAGTGGCGGCGGCGTAGGCCGGGGGCCTCTATGAATTTGAATACGCAAACTCCGGTCTTCGTGCCGGAAGCAACGGTGCGGTCAAGACGCTACGGCGTTGCCGGACAAACCGTCCTTTGTCTGGCGACGCAGGCCTGGAACGAGCATTGGAGCCTCTCGCAGCAGGTGATGATGCGCGCCTGCCATGACTGGAACTGCAAGGTGATATACGTCGAGCCCTACCATCCTCCGCTGGCTTGGCTGAGAAGAAGCAACGCAAAGCTGCGAATCGATGATGGTACAGCTCCGCTGCGTGAGGTGGCGGAGAACCTGCTGGTTTACCGGCCGCAGTACCCATATCTTCCGGGAAACCTGAAATGGCGCGGAGCTTCCTGGACGAACGGTTCCTTGTATCGCGCCGAGATCAAAGCTTTGCTGGAAAGAGTCGGCTGGCAGCGGCCATGGCTATGGGCCTTTTTTGCGCAGAATCTCTCGGTCTTGGAACTGCCTTTTTCCTGTTTTGTGTATGACTGTGTGGATGACTGGCCTTCTTTTTTCCCCGACGCGCGGGAGAGACGGTACGTGGAGGAGGTCGATGAAGCACTATGCCGGCGGGCCGATCTGGTGTTTGCCGGTTCGGCTCCACTGGCCGAGAAGAAGCAATCCCTGAACCCCAGGATTTATGTGGTGAACCACGCAGCCGATATTTCCCATTTCACGACTGCATGCAACCAGGAAACGATCATTCCCGCCGACCTGGAGAGAATACCGCATCCGCGGATCGGGTTTGTGGGAATGGTCGACAACGTGCGTTTTGATGCCACGCTGATCGAGCGCATCGCCGACAATCCCGCTCATCATGTGGTCATCATCGGTGGCTTTATGGGCGATGCGGAGATGCGGATTGCCCAGCGCCCCAATATCCACAAACTTGGCATGAAGAAAGTTACCGAGTTGCCGGCGTACCTCAAGGGGCTTGATGTTTGTACCATGCCCTACCGGTTGAATGAGGCGACGCGAAATATCTTCCCGTTGAAACTCTATGAATACATGGCGACCGGGAAACCCATTGTCGCCACGCCGATTCCCGCGGTACAGGGGCTTGAGGCGGTGGTGTACGTCGCGCACGATGCGCTGGAGTTTCAGCAAATGGTCGGTGCCGCACTCATGGAATCCAGTTATGAGATGACGGCCCGGCGCCTGCAGCATGCCTCCGGGCATACCTGGGAAGCGCATATGGAACAGAAGCGCCAGATTATCCTGAAACAGTTGCTTGCCGCATAGGAAACGCTCCCCCTATAAAGAGGGGCGGCTTACCAGTTTCGCCTTGCCTTGAAACATTCCCCAGCTCTTCTTCGGCCTGCCATCCGCATCGAACATTCCCAGCG